>JBOGOW010000368.1:0-4156 GCA_050748285.1 Pyrinomonadaceae bacterium | reverse complement strand
CACCAGAGCCTCAATCTCGTTCAATGTCCCTACCGCCTTGCTCTCCTTCCGCCGACGGCTAAATCCCATTACCGAATCCATTAAATTCATCTGTCTGTTTTCCATTCCCTAATTTTAAACTTTCACATATTTATATGCTACTTTTACCATGGGTTTTTCAAAGCTCTCTAATAATACATTCCCGCTGACTCAAAAACTATTCCGAAGCGATCTTTTTTTTGGCAGCATGCCTCGTTGTATCTTCGAAAATATTTTCTTGTTCTTTCGTGTCGTTTCGTGGATACTTCTTAATTCGAAGAAAAACCATCCACTAAATCACACAAAAAGAAACGAAATAATTTCTGGTCGGCTGTCGAATATTCACATAGATAAGATATTTCAACTGATTTATCTATAATACTCGTATGAAAGTAACCATAGGTCAGATTAACACAACTAACGGCGATATTGCGGGAAATACCGCGAAGATATTGTCGGCGATCGAAACGGCGAAACACGACGGTTCCGATCTGATCGTATTTCCCGAACTTGCGATTCATGGTTACACGTCGCAGGATTGGTTTCAGGATGCAGACATCATCGAACATGCGCTCGAACACATTGAAAAGATCGTGCCGCACGTTACCGGCATCACTGCCGTCATCGGTGCGATCCGTCCGAATGTCGATACAGAAGGACGGCGAATTTATAATTCGGCGGCGGTGATCCACGTCGGAAAACTTCTAGGTTTTGCCGATAAAACGCTGCTCCCGGAATACGATGTGTTCGACGATCCGCGTTGGTTCGAGCCAAGCGACGGAACGGGGAGGCGCTTGTTTGAAGTCAACGGCGTAAAGCTCGGCGTCGTGGTTTGCGAGGATTTTTGGAACGACAAAACCTTTTGGAAAGAAAGGCTTTATGAGAACGATCCGACCGACGAGGTGATCGCGATGGGTGCGGAACTGGTCGTTTCTATCAATGCTTCGCCCTATAACAAGGGCAAGATAAAGCAACGCTGCGACATGGTCGCGCACCGCGCAAAGGCGAACAAGGTGCCGATAGTTTTTGTAAATCTCGTCGGCGGCAACGACGGAATTATTTTCGACGGCGCAAGCCTGATCGCCGACGAGGAAGGCGACATTATCCTGCAGGCGGCGGCGTTCGAAGAGTTTGTCGAAACCGTCGAACTCGATGTTCGCAAACCTGATGCGCGGGGAATTACCGGCGACGAGATCGAATCGATCCGGCGGGCGTTGGTTTTGGGGATACGCGATTACGCCTCGAAAAATAATTTTAAGAATGTAGTTCTCGGACTTTCCGGCGGCATCGATTCGTCGCTCGTTGCGGCTCTCGCGTGTGAAGCGATCGGCCCGGAGAATGTTCTTTGCGTTATGATGCCATCGCCTTTTTCATCCGAAGGAAGCATAAAAGACAGCGAAGAGTTGGTGAAAAATCTCGGCTGCGAAAGCCGAATCGAGCCGATTGCGGTACCGTTCGAAACTTTGATCGATCAACTCAACTTGCGGACGCCGAAAAAAGGCGGCGATTCGCTTGCGGCAGAGAATATCCAATCGCGCCTTCGCGGCGTGATCCTTATGGCTATATCAAATGCCGAAGGCCGTCTGCTTCTTTCCACCGGAAATAAAAGCGAGTTGGCCGTCGGCTATTGCACGCTTTACGGCGATACGAACGGCGGGCTTGCGGTGCTCGGCGATGTTTTGAAAACTGAAGTTTGGCAGATCGCACGGCAGATAAATACAAAAGCCGGGCGCGAAATAATTCCAAACGCGATCATCGACAAAAAACCTTCAGCAGAGCTTGCCCCGAACCAATTCGACCAGGACAGCCTTCCGCCATACGAGCTGATGGATCCGATCTTGAAGATGTATTTCGAACAGAAGGCCTCGCCTAAGCAAATAATTGCTGCAGGGAATGATGCCGAACTTGTTTATTCGTTGCTCAACAAGGTCGAAAATCCAGCAAACGAATTCAAACGCCGGCAACTTCCACCGACGCTGATAATCTCAAAAAACGCAATCGGCATCGGACGACGAAGACCGATCACGCATAGGTATCGACGAACAAACAATTCGTGATATTATTTGGTCGAGGAGTTGTTATGAATACAGTTTTTGTTGACGTTGTAGAAGATGTAAAAAGACTTACTTTCGACGAGAAAGAGAATCTACGAGATTTGATTGACAATTATTTGGTCGAAGAACGTCGGGACGAGATCTTAAAAAACTACGAGGCAAGCAAACTAGAAGTATTGGAATCTTCATCGGACAACAACCGGTTAAATGAATTGTTAGATGATTGAAATATCGTTTAGCAGTTCATTCAAACGTGCGTTCAAACGAAGGATCGCCGGAAAGGTGGACCACGTTAAGAATTTTTGGCGGATTATCGATATCTTCAAAAACGACCCGTTTCACTCCTCACTAAAAACACACAAACTTTCAGGTAAGATGAAACATTTATTTAGTTTTAGTGTTGAGTATGACGTTCAGGTAATCTTTTACTTTTCAGACAAAAATACTGCCCGTTTTATCGACATCGGCACACACGATGAGGTTTATTGATTGAGCCTATTGGACCGCTACGTCGGTCATATCTAGTTTCAATGCTTGAGCTTGCCTCGGCAACGACATTGCCGTTAATAGCGTCCTATTAAATAACAGATTGTGTATGTTACGGATACCCAACATAGTAATCCTTCTTCTGTCTATACCATTAACTTCGTTTGGCCAAACAGCGAAAATTGGTGTCGAGGTTACGCCCGCGGCGCAGTTTGATGCGGTGGTCGAGCGCTCTCGAAAATTCAGTTTCAGTCCGAATGGAAAATTCCTTTACGCCCACGGCGATGGCGGAAAACTGTCTGTTTGGGAGACAGCTTCGCGGGTGTTGAAGTTTACGATAGAAAAAAAACTCAACACCGTTTTGTTCAGCCCTGACGAGAAGTCGATCTTTATTGCAACGAAAAGGGAAGGTCAAATAATCAATTCTCAAACGGGCACTGTCATTGCCCGACTCGACAAAGATGTCATATCAGTTAGATTCGCCCGGTGGAGTCCAAATAGTCAGTATTTAGCAGTGGAAATCGCCGACTTTAGCCTCGGTTTATTTGACGCAGCAAGCGGAAAGCTTAAAAACTCGTTTTTGACTCATGAAAGAAAGAAAAAGAAACTCGCAATCTCTCGGCTGTTTGATTTTCCATATATTGCAACAACTGTTTTATTTACGCTTGACAGTCGCCGCGTACTGACAATCAATGATGACCCTAACAATGATGACCCTAACGCCGAGATGTGGGATATTGAGACTGGCAACCTCGTCTTTACTCTTACACATAAATTTTCCTACGTCGAGTTTGGCAAAATAAAAACGAAACAAGACCGCATATGGTTGACCGAGATTAGTCAGGACGGCAAATGGATAGTTAGCAGTGATTATTCTAACTCTTGTCTGTGGAATGCAGATACCGGAGAGATTGTTCGGAAATTTGAAGGTGATTCAGATCTCCGGTTTATTGATGACAGCCGTTATCTTGGACTTATTAGTGAAAAAACAAGTCAAGCTACTTTTATATTAGATTTGGTAACTATGAAAACCCGTCAGCTATTTTCGAAATATTCCGGCACGCACCCTGTCTGGGGCCCTGACGGGCGTTTAGTGCTAACGAATCGGACGAGGGAGGAAGTGAGCAAGAAAGAGGCTTATATTTGGGACTTTGAAACAGGTAAACAACTTGCGACGATCAGAACTTACGCGAAACACTGCTTCGATCTTGTAAGCACTTGCATATCGGATTCCGATGATTTTACTTTTAGTCCCAATAGTAAAGTACTTTTGTCTGCTAACAACACGCAGGTAAAGCTGCTTGATCCCCAAAACGGCAATTTGCTTTTAGAAATTCCGGACGCGGAAGGGCCGGCGTTTTGGTCGCCGGATGGGAAATTGATTCTTGCGAAAGACATCCAAAAAGGGAAAATCGGATTGTGGCGGGTGAAGGAGAAATGACGGAATCGGATGACCTGATTTTCAGCTTATTAGGCTTAATAGACATTTTTAATGGTGAAATGGCTGTAATGGATTGATAGCATTAGCTTTGAGGTAGGTCAAAGGTAATGAATAAAAAAAGTGTTATTACTGTGAGTCGAAAATAGTAAGAAAATAC
>JBOGOW010000367.1:0-4156 GCA_050748285.1 Pyrinomonadaceae bacterium | reverse complement strand
TTCAAATAAAAACGGCCCTGCAGATATAAACGGTATGCCTCGGGGTCATTTGTGTAGACTTTTGCGAGTTTTTGCTGATCGTTCCCCGAGAGTTTTACCCTGAGCTTGCCCGACACATCCCGCGCGATCTCATTCTGTAGCTTAACCAGGTCTGTTTGCTTGCGGTCGTACTGGTCGGTCCAGAGAACGTTCTCGGTTTGCGCGTCGATGAGTTCGAGATTGAGCGACAATTGCTCGCCGCGCTGGACGACGCGGCCATTAAGGATCGCCTGAACACCAAGCTCTCTGCCGACGGTTTTTGCGTCGGTTTCCTTGCCCTTATAACGAAACACCGAGGACCGCGCCTTCACACTTAGATTTGGCAGTTGAGACAGACTTCTTATCAACGTCTCGGTCATTCCGTCTGAAAGATACTCGACATCCGCGTTGCCGCTCTCATTCACAAACGGCATCACGGCGATCGATTCGATCTGATTGGTGGATGAACTGAAATATCGGTAGCCGACGTAAACGCCAACAGCCAGAATCAAGGCCACGAAAGGCGCCGCGATCAGCCGCTTATCGAAACCTGTCTTCGGCTCCGCCGCTCGATGTGCGGAATGGCTCTGCCTTTCCGAGCGATCACCCAAACTCGGTTGCGGCTCCGCCTCCGCTCCGGTTCGCAGGATAGCGGTTTGGTCGGTTGTCTGGTGAAACTGCCGAGTCTGATCCTCAACGCCACGGAACCCAGTCGATACTGCTCCCGGTTCTGACAGGATTGCGGTCGCCGGTTCATCGACCGCATCCTGAGGCGCTAAAACCGAACCTTGCACGAGTGGCGTTCCGTCCTCGAGACAGAAACTCAACGTATCGTCGTAATAATCCCGTCTGCATTCAGGGCATCGTTTCATATTTGTAACCAACCGGCTAAATGACGATAAGCCAGCTACGTAGGCAGAGCAAGTTTTTGCAGCCTCTCGATCAGGCCGTCCAGATAGAGGCGCAACTTACTGGCGGGGATGTCACCCGGAGGTATCAGATCATCGCCAAACGTGATCTGATGCAGAACCCATGCAAGCTGGCCCGCTGATAAGCCCGTGTCTTTTTTCCCTGCGGCCTCAAGAGCAGATTCGAGATCGAATCCGGCCTTTTCCAAAACCATGACATCGACGAGATCACGAATTTCCGAACGTGACAGCAGCGCACAAAGTTTGTTGACCAGAATTTCTTCGGGCGAATCGACACGAATGCCGTCGATCTCTTTCTTTTTCGAAGCTATCTGAAAAACGTATTCGCGGATAAGATCAATAATGATTGCTTCATCTCCGCGCGTGAAAAGAACACGCCGGAAGTCAGGCGCGGTCTGAATCGCCTCGACGCTGGCCCCAAGCTGACGCGCAACGTCGTTCACGATAGCAAAGCCACTTTCAACCGCATCCTCAAGCGTGAAAAGGTCGAGATCGTTGGTTTCGCGATGGCCAAAATAAAACCCGACGAGCGCCGCTCCGCCAGACAGAAAATAACTGCTTTCGCGGCTGAAAAATGCCCGCAAAAATTCCATCTGTAGATCGTTGAGTTTCGTATTAACCAAGCAAGCCTTCCTTTTCCCAGTAATCAAAAAGAAATTTCCAAAATTCGCGCCGCCGACCGAGATGTCTCGATAATTTCTCCCAATTTTGCCAAACATCGCGTGGCGTTGTGAACAACCAAACATCTTTGTCGCGTGCCTCACGGAGTATCTTCCCCAACAGCCGCATTCGCTCCGACTCCGACGCCGATGCCAGCTTGTGCTTTAATTCACCAACCGTCATCGGCTCGTCCCAAAAAAAATACGGCACCGAAGATGGTAAATCCAAATTTGTTGAAAGAGCTTTGTTCATTTCACTTTCCAGATACGCCGGCCTGTCTCATCTATACTGCGGTAGAATCATCGGTTTCAGAATGTACTTGAATCTCTCATTATGCCTTAACTTATTCCAACTTTGCCGCTTCGACCTTACGAATCAATTCGGCGAATCGCGGATCGTCGCGCAGATCGTCCCACAAAGGGTTTACGGAAAATAGTGAAGGACGCGCAGTACGCTCTGCTATCTCCTTTTCGAGTAACTCAAAGGCCTTGTCCTTATCACCGAGCGCCCCGTAAACAAGCGCAAGGCTGGCACTTGAAACATACCGGCTTGCCGATTCAGCCTGTAGTTCACCGAGTAATTTATACGCTTCGTCTTGATTGCCCGACCGTGCCAGGGAACGAGCAAGCTGTGCCCTGACCCAGGGATCTCGATTCAGTGCAGCGGCCCTACGATACTCGTTGATCGCTTCGGCATATAAACCTTTACCGTGGAGAGTGAACCCGAGATAGTAGCGTGTCACGTAGAAGTTCGGATCAAGAGCAAGAGAGCGGTTGAGCTGCTCGACAGCCTCGTCGAATCGCCGAGCCCTGGTAAAGCTGTTACCCAGGTCGGCTCCAATGATCGGCGAAAGCGGATCAAGCTCTTCGGCTCGTTTCCCCTCGGCAATGGCTTCGTCGAACCGTCCCATCGTGGTCAGGCATTCAATGCCGAACTGCTGATGTGCGGTCGCATAGTTTGGGTTTATTTCTATAGCGCGGCGAAATTCTTTTTCGGCTGCTGGCTGATTCCAGGCAAAGTTAGAATAATAAATTCCGAGCGCGACATGAGTTTCCGCCAGCGAATCATCTAGCTCGAGTGCTCGAAGAGCAGCGGCCTTCGCTTTCGGCATACTGTCGAGCGGCAAGCCGACGCTGTAATTCGAAAACAGAGTATAGGTTTCAGCTAAACCGGAATAGGCGAGCGCATAATTGGGGTCTTTTTCAATAGCTTGATTGAAATAGTCAACCGCCTGTTTGAGCGATTCGCTCGTGCGTTTATTCCAGTGGAAACGCCCTTTGAGGTAAAGCTGATACGCCTCGGGATTTGCCGTATAAGTCTTTTCAACCTTTGCGACATCAGAGCCTGAAAGTTTTGATTTCAGTTTGCTTGAAACATCGCGGGCGATGTCGGTTTGCAGCGCGACCAGATCGGCTTGTTTGCGGTTGTATTGCTGACTCCAGAGAACAATATCCTTTTCGACGTCAACCAGTTCCAAACTCAAGGTCAATTGGTCTCCACGCTGCACAACTCTGCCGTTCAAGATCGCCTGAACATTCAGCTCCTTGCCGATCGTTTTCGCATCTGTTTCCTTGCCTTTGTAACGAAAAACGGTCGAACGCGGCTTGACGGTCAGATTAGGCACATTCGATAAACTGCCGATGAGCGTTTCAGTCATACCATCCGACAAATATTCAACATCGGCATTTCCGCTTTCATTGACAAACGGCATCACGGCGATCGATTCGATTTGTTTGACCGGGGAAAAATAGCGATAACCGAAGAATCCGCCGAGAACGATCACGGCAAGAGCCAACGGTGCGAGCAACAGGCGCTTGTCAAGACCTTTCGCGTTTGCAACGTCCTCAACGTCTGAAGGCAAAACAGCAGTCCTCTCGGTAGTATGTATCTGCGCGCGGGTCGGCGCATCACTGACGGCATCGGTCGAGTGAAGTATCGCCGTCGCCGGTTCATTCTCCAGACTACGGTCTCCTGTCTCCCGTCTTCCCGAGGCCGGGCCTTCGAGTAGCGCATTTCCATCGTCGAGACAATACAGCAGCGTATCGTCGTAATAATCTCGTCTGCATTGAGGGCATCGTTTCATAGAATTTATTGTACGGCCTATTCGGATACTGTTACCGTTTGCAACTCAGCCTCGATCTCTTCGATGGTTGGCAGGCTGCCGCGAAGGTTTTCGGGCAGAACCTTTGTTAATTCGTAGCTCGAGATGCCTATCGGCTTTGACATATCGCGCATAGCGTACTCGACCACCGTCTTGTTATCGCCGCGACACAAGATCAGCCCGACGCTCGGCTTATCATCGCCGCCCGCGACCAGATCATCGAACGCCGAGAGGTAAAAATTGAGTTTGCCGAGATATTCGGGTTTGAATTTACCGGCCTTTAGCTCCAAAACGAAATAGCATCTTAGTTTGAGATGATAAAAAAGCTGGTCGATGAAGAACTCTTCGCCGTCGATCTCAAGCCGATACTGGCTGCCGACAAACGCAAATCCGACGCCCAGTTCGAGCAAATACTCGCGAATGTGCCGCATCATTGCTTGCTCTATAT
>JBOGOW010000366.1:0-4175 GCA_050748285.1 Pyrinomonadaceae bacterium | reverse complement strand
CGATTACCGCGTTCCTTATGACCAAAGCCTTCAGCTTTACACGACGCTCCAGCTTCGTAGCGTACCATCAAAACTGATAATGTTTCCCGACGAAGGCCACTGGATTCTAAAACCGCAGAATTCGCAATTTTGGTATCGCAGCGTGCTGGATTGGCTAGATAAATATCTGAAGTAATCTCGATTCTGCGGCTATGCCGCTTCGCATTGCGGAGAAGCTGAGCTTCTCCGTTTTGCAGTAAATATCATTGCGGCTATGCCGCCGCTTTTAGGCATCTAATCGAATAAGTTTATGAAACGCATTTTCTTTCCTGTCATTTTTGCGATCTTTTTTTTCACTGTCTATTTGCCGGCGCAAACCTCGCGACCGGAATTTAACCGCAAGCAAACCTTCGACGTGCAGCATTACAAGATCGAAACAAGTTTCGACCGCGCAAAGCACGAAATTTACGGCACAACGACGATCACGCTAAAGCCGCTCGCCGCGAATTTCGGATCGTTCGAGCTCGATGCGGTCGGCCTTAGTTTCAAAAAAGTTAAGGTCGAGCCTTCCGGTACCGATCTTAAATTCCGCACCTCCACCGACAAGATATTCATCACGCTTGATAAGGCGTATGGCCCGGACGACATAATCGCCGTAACTCTTACCTATTCGGCGAAACCGAAAAAAGGCGTTTACTTTGTTGATCCGCAAATCGACAGCGGCAAAGAAGTGCGTTCGGCTCAAATTTACTCGCAGGGCGAGGCGGACGAGAATCGACATTGGTTCCCGTCGTTCGATTTTCCATCCGATAAAGCTACGACCGAGCAGATCATAACGGCCGAAAAAGATTTTACCGTAATCGCAAACGGCGAGCTGCTTTCGAAAAAAGAGAATGCAAACGGCACCGTCACTTGGCATTATAAAATGCCGGTGCCGCATTCCTCGTATCTTGTATCGTTCGTCATCGGCAAATACGCGAAGGTCGAGGATAAATATAAAGACATCCCGCTCGGCTATTACGTTTATCCCGGCCGCGAAGCCACGGCGCGAAAAGCGTACGCGAATACACCGGCGATGATCCGCATTTACGAAGAGCTTACGGGCGTCGCTTTTCCGTATAATAAATACGATCAAACTGTCGTCGCCGCGTTCAATTTTGGCGGGATGGAAAACATCACAGCGACCACAATGGCGGACACCGAGATCTTCGCGGTCGAGATCCCGTTTCTCGCCGGGAATATCGAAGATCTCGTTTCGCATGAGCTGGCGCATTCGTGGTTTGGCGATCTTGTAACATGTCGCAATTGGGCGGAGCTATGGCTGAATGAAGGATTTGCGACCTTTATGGAAGCCGCATATCGAGAAAAAATGTACGACCGCAAAGATTATATGCGGATGATCGCGGACGATGCGGAAGGTTTCATTACCGAGGACGCCGTGCTCCCGAATAACCACGCGCTTTTTAATCAACAGGCCGGCAACGTCGCCGCGCTTTTCGATCATTCCGGCGTTACTTACAGCAAAGGCGGTGCGGTAATCCACACCTTGCGCGAACAGGTCGGCGACGCGGCTTTTTGGAAGGCGATCAATATTTATTTGAACCGGCACAAGTTTGCAAGCGTCGAAACACAGGATCTGCAAAATGCAATGGAGGAAACCTCAGGCCAGGACCTCGGCTGGTTCTTCGCCCAATGGGTTTACGGGACGGGCTTTCCAAAACTCACCGTAGCTCCCGTTTGGAACGCCGCCAAAAAAACGCTCACCATAACCGTCACCCAAACCCAAAAAACCGGGGGTGCGAACACTGCAGCTTATAAACTGCCGATGAAAGTAAATTTCGACTTCGGCCCGCTCGGAAAGCAGTTCGAAGTTGACTCCATACGCGACGTGGGAATTGCAAAACGTTCAGAGGTTTTTACATTTAAACTGCCGCGTAAACCGATCAAAGTCGAACTCGATAAGGAAAACAGGATTCCGATTAAATCCGTAAAAGTTCTGCCGATACGTTGACTGGAGCGGTCAACGTCCCGTTGACCATCACTTTTTGCAATTCGTACAAATCGCGAATGGGACGTTCGCGATTTTAGTCAAAAAAAATCCCGCCGCCCGAAGGCTGCGGGATTTTCCCTTTGAGAAGACCGGATGTCTGCTTGAACTGTTGAAATAGCAGAGCGCGAAGTTCACATAAGACACGCGACTTTTGGTCAATTCTTTTGCATTAACTTCTTTGCCACACCTACGAGGTTAGCTGTCGGGCTAGGAACGAAAGATTATCCCCGCGTCCTTGTTTTGGCAGAACGCTTCGCCCCCTTTTTATCAGGTTTGGCTTCCTGATCTTGGTTCCCCCGCGTCGGCTCATCGGAACCGGCTTCGGTGATCAACTTTTCAACAATGGTATGTTACCACGCTTTTAGAACGAGAGACAAGCGATTTCTTGCAGGAACAAAGGAAAAAGGTGAAAAAAGAGAAAAGAGTAAGTGTGAAAACGTGCAAAAGTGAAAAAGTTCTTCCGGCTAGAACATTTTAACTTTTAGTCTTTTTCACTTTGGAACCGCGTAGATTTGATACAGCAACAAATATACGACCACACCCGTGATCGAAACATATAGCCAAACCGGAAATACAAGTCGGGCGAGGTTCCTGTGCTTGTCGTATCTACCTTTAAGTCCAAGATAGAGTGTTCGAAGAACAAAAGGCGTCACTATTACAGCGAGTATTGTGTGCGAGGTCAAGATAGTGAAATAGATTGGACGCGCAAGGCCTTCGCCAGTGAATTTCGTCGGCCCAAGCCCGAAATAATAAGTTCGCAGAGCGTGATGCGAGACGTATGAAAAAAGAAACAGAGCCGAGATCGAACTTGCGGTCAACATCGACGCCCGATGCCTCGCGATCTGCTTCGAGTGAATAAAATAAAAACCGCAGAGTAAAAATATCCCGCTCGTTGCGTTTAATACCGCATTTAAATGGGGAAAAATCGAAAGAAGCTCCATTATAAATGTAAGAAGTGAAATATGAGAAATGAGATATGAGACATGCGAAATCAGAAATGAAGAACCATAATCATTCGGTGTTTACAATAATTTTTATTTCCGACTTCTGATTTCTGATTCCCATCTCTCATATTTCACTTCTCATTTGACCTTTCATTTCCAAAACCCCAAAAGCACGAAAAGAACCAGCCATATAACGCCCATAAAATGCCAATACCAACCGACCGAGCGTGCAAGATTGCGCCGGTATTCAAGTTCCGGCCCATGCTCCGTCAGTGTAGATGTTCTGAGAGTTATTGCACCGAGAGCAATTATTCCGCCAAGCACGTGTGCGGCATGTATGCCTGTTAATATGTAGAAGAATCCGGCGTATGGATTACCGCTCAGATACAGCCCGCGATTCACAAGGGCGATCCACGCAAGAACCTGCGATGAAATAAACGCCGCACCGAAAATCGTCGTAGCAATCAGAAAACGTCGCGTTTTAGCGTGGTCGTTTTTCTCGATCGCGCGCTGCGCGAAATGATACAAAACGCTCGCAATAATTATTATCGCAGTGCTTATCCAGACCTGAATCGGAAGGGCGAAAGGACGCCATTCGGCCACGTTATTCGTTTGAATAACGACGTACGCTCCGATCAATCCGCCGAAAGTCATCGTTACGACGAGCAGCAAGAACCATGTAACAACTTTCGATTTGTCGGGAACCTGTTCTCTGTCGTCAGCAGGCGTCGGCGATTCAAATTTCGAACCTCCGTGACCGCCGTTATTGTTATCGCCGCCTCCATTATTCCCGCCTTGATTCGAACCGCCGCCCGAACGCCGCGAACGCTTTTTCTTTAGCGGCATTTCTTCCGGAACAGGTTCTGCAACGCCGATATCCATTGAAGTTAATTCTTGGTCAAGACGAGAAGGCCGAACAAAAGCGGTAAATAGATCACGGATGCCAAAAGCAATTTTCGCGCACTTTCGTTCGTCATCGACCTCGCGGTCTTAATACTTACGATCAAAAACCAAATGCCGAGCAGCGAAGCTCCGGCCAAATAAATGATACTCGCAAAATTCAGAAAGAACGGCGCCAAACTTACAACCAAAAGCATAAACGCAAAGCTGACGATTTGCCTCGCAGTGATTTTTCCCGCAGGCTCAAGAACAGGCAGCATCTTGATCCCGGCTTTCGCATATTGTTCGCGATACATCCATGC
>JBOGOW010000365.1:0-4194 GCA_050748285.1 Pyrinomonadaceae bacterium | reverse complement strand
GTTCACGACGAATGAGCAAGACGGCAAAAAAATGCGGGAATTTCGTCATTCGTTGCCGGTTGCCGTGAATGAACGAGTCGTGCGAAACAAGCAGAAAAAAATCGTGACCGATATGGCGGTGCCGGATGAAAATTTCGCCGCGTTTCTGAAATATCAGAAGGAAATGCTCGATAAAAGCGGGATTGAATACGTCATTTTCGGACATATCGGCGACTGTCATTTGCATGCGAATTTATTGCCGAAAGACGATGCTGAAGCCGAAAAGGCGCGCCACGTTTATGGGCGGTTTGTCGCACAGGCCATAATGCTCGGCGGCTGCGTTTCGGCGGAACACGGAATTGGAAAACTCAAGCGAAAATATCTCGACGCGATGATGGGCGAACGCTATCTCAATGAAATGGCAGAACTTAAACGTGCATTCGACCCGAACGGAATCTTGGGACGCGGCAATATGTTCGACGAAAAATTTCTATAATTTCGACTGGCGGATTTATTGACGAATCCCTGGTTTGCGATACAATCAACACATCCTATGACAACTTCATCGGGCAGACGAATAGGCAGATACGATATTACTTCGCCTTTGGGCGCAGGCGGAATGGGCGAAGTTTTTCTGGCGCGCGATACGCAGCTTGACCGCAACGTTGCGCTCAAACTTCTCGCCGAAGAATTCACAAAAAATCAGGATCGAATGGGCCGCTTTGTTCAGGAAGCCAAGGCCGCCTCCGCGCTTAATCATCCGAATATCATCATCATTCACGAGATCGGCGAAAGCGAAGGCGCGCATTTTATTGCGACCGAATACATCGAGGGCGAAACGCTTCGCGACGTAATGAAGAGAAAGCAGCCAAAGATCGAACAGGTCATCGATATCGGAATGCAGGCGGCAAACGCGTTGACTGCGGCGCACAAAGCGAACATCGTTCACCGCGACATCAAACCGGAAAACATAATGGTTCGCCCGGATGGCTACGTGAAAGTTTTGGATTTTGGCCTTGCCAAGCTCAGCGAAAACGCCGACGGGCTAAACAGCAGTTCGGATATCAATACAAAGATGTACGTTAAGACGAATCCCGGCGCGGTGATGGGAACTACGTCTTATATGTCCCCCGAACAGGCGAAAGGAATGCCGTCGATCGATTCTCGGACGGACGTGTTCAGCCTCGGCATCGTGCTGTATGAAATGCTGACGGGCACGCTGCCTTTCAACGGGAGCACGCCGGGCGAGGTCATTGGGGCAATAATGTATGAGGCTCCGAAACCTATAGCCCGTTATACGACCGAGTGCCCGCCAGAGCTTGATCGGATAGTTACGAAAGCACTTCAAAAAGATCCGGAAGATCGATATCAGTTGGTGCGAGAACTTGCCACCGATCTAAAAAGTCTTAGACGGAAGATCGATTTCGAATCCGATCTCGAACGAAGCGTGATTCCGAATAAAGAGGAACTGCCGAGCAGGCCGCCGGACCGACTCTCGTTTGCTCAGGACATTTCGACAACATCGGCGGGCAACAGAGACGCGCTTCTGCTGACGGAATTTGTGAACCTTACCGGCGATCAGGTTTTTGATGGAACCTTGAACATCGCGCTTGCCATAACGCTTGAACAATCGCCGTTTCTCGAGATATTCAACGATGCAAAAGTGCGTCATGCGTTGCGATTGATGGATCGTGATCCGAACGAACGCATCACCCGCGAACTAGGCCGCGAGATATGCATGCGGCAAAGTTTAAAGGCGTATATCACTGGGACGATCACCTCGTTGGGGTCGAATTTTGTCATCACGCTCGAAGCCGTGAACGGGCGAAACGGCGATGTTATCGGGCGGCAGTTGGAACAAACCGATTCGAAGGAAAAGGTCCTACAAGCGCTCGGGCAGGCTGCGACCGGTTTGCGTGAAAAGCTCGGCGAAAGCCTGAGCTCGATCGATATGTTCGACGCCCCGCTGCAGGAGGCGACGACCTCGTCTATCGAGGCGTTCAAGGCGTACTCGCTTTTCCTCGAATATTATCGCGAAGGCAAAACTGTCGAGGCATTGCCGTTTGCAAAACGCGCACTCACGCTCGATCCGAATTTCGCTTCCGCATACGTAATGCTGGCGATAATGTATAACAACACCGGCCAGCCAAAACTCGCCGCCGAATATGCGAGCAAAGCTTATGAATTGACCGACAAGGTAAGCGAATACGAGAAATTACGGATCACGCATTTCTATCACCGAATTGTGACCGGAACGACGGAAAAGAGTATCGAAACGCTAAAGCTGTATAAGCGAGCCTATCCGCGCGATGCGATCCCGCCCGTCGTTCTCTCGGATCAATACGAGGCGATAGGCCAGTTTGAGAAAGCCGTCGATGAGGCACGCGACGGCATCCGGCTCAATCCGTATTACGCGATCGCCATCCAAAATCTTTGTACAGCGCAGCTTCGGTTGAATCAATTCGACGAGGTGAAAAAGCATTGCGACGAAGCGTTCGAACGCGGGATGGACGGCGACTATTTTCACGAACTGCTTTATCTGGTTGCGTTTGTGGAAAATGAGACGGAAGCAATGTCGGTGCAAACGAGCTGGTTTCACGGCCGCGACGACGAGTATATTGCACTCAATTTGCAGAGCGGTGCCGCGGCCTTCGCTGGAAGATGGCGAACATCGCAGGATTTTTCACGCCGGGCGATCGAGGCTGCGTTGCGCAGCGAGGCTTCCGAATTGGCAGCGGAATACGCAGCGGATCAGGCGATACGGATGGTCTGTTGGAGTAACGGAGATCTGATTCCGTCGAGCAATGATTCAAAACTGAAACTGCCGCTTCATACACAAGTGAAAAAGTCTTTGCAGTACGCTCGAAACAAGGTCGCTCTGTCGCGGGCTGCACTTGCGCTTTCGTTCGCGGGCTATCGCGATGAAGCAGAGGCATTGTTTGTCGAGATCAAAACGGAGTATCCGAATAACACTCTTTTGAATCAACTTTGGATCCCGTTCGCCCGAGCCGGCGGATTTTTGCAAGCAGGCAAATATGACGCTGCTGTCGCCGAACTTGAAGCCACCGAACGATACGAACGCTCCGGTTTATATTTCCCGCAATATTTTCGCGGCCTTTCGTATTTTGGCCTTGGCCGCACGTCCGATGCTATTAAAGAATTTGATCGAATTCTCGACCATCGCGGCGAGGCTCCGTTGTCGTCCGTTTATCCGCTTGCACAGCTTGCGCGCGCAAGGGTATTGAAAGAAAAAGGTGAGTACGAAAAGTTTTTTGAACTATGGAATGAAGCTGATCCCGATATGCCCGCACTCATCTCAGCCAAGCACGAGTACGCTCTCTTGGCATAATACTCACGTTGCTGCGATTCATCGTCGCGGTTAAGATATTACTTCCCAATTTTTCAGTTGCGAGAGTTCAAAATGATCAAAGCAATTTTGATGGATTTTAACGGCGTCATCATTGATGATGAGCCGATACAGCACCGGGCGTACGCCGAGATCCTAAAGAGTGAGGGGATCGAGGTATCTGACGAAGATTATTATTCGCGTCTTGGGATGGATGACCGAACCTTTGTCGGGTCGATCCTCGAAGCCGCGGGCAAGGAAGCCGATTTTGAAAAGGTAGCTGAAATTACACGAGGCAAAACGGAAAAGTGGCGGGCGATTGTAGAAAATGATCTTCCGCTTTTTGAAGGGATCGAGGGTTTTGTGCGAAAGATGTCGTTGGAACTCTCGCTCGGGATAGTAAGCATGGCGCGGCGTGAGGAGATTGATTTCGTGCTTGAAAAAGCCGGCATTGCCGATTGTTTCTCCGTGGTTGTAAGCGCCGACGATGTGAAAAATTGCAAGCCCGACCCGGAATGTTACCGCACCGGATTTCGGATGCTCGACGATTTTCGCTCCGCGAACGGCCATCTTCCAATGGTTCATGCCGACTGCCTCGTGATCGAAGATTCGCCGCCCGGCGTAATGGCCGCGCGTGCCGCGGAACTGCCGGTTCTTGGCGTTGCGAACACCGTCGATGCCGACCAACTGCGTGTCGCAGGCGCCGGTTCTGTTACGAGCAAACTCTCAGAATGGATGCCGGAATCCGTGCGGAGAGTATTCGTATAACAGCGGAAAATGGACGGTGGATAGCGGACAATGGCAAATTGTTTCTGGCGCATTTTCCATTGTCCATTTTCAATTATCAATTCAGCTTTTCCATTCCGGCC
>JBOGOW010000364.1:0-4207 GCA_050748285.1 Pyrinomonadaceae bacterium | reverse complement strand
GGAGGGCGGCGCTACTTCAACAAATTCAGCTTTCGGAAATTCGGCGATATGAACCGACTCGATCGTTTGTCCGGGCAGATTTTCCCACGCCTCGTCTGATGTAAATGCGAGCATCGGTGCAAGCAGACGGCAGAGCGCATCGGCAATTCGATAAAGCGCGGTTTGTGCCGAACGCCGCTCGACAGACTTCGGAGCAAGGATGTAAAGCCGATCCTTGATGATGTCGAAATACCGCGCCGAAAGCGTCACAGTGCAGAAATGATAGATCGCGCCGTAAGCCGCTTGGAAATCATACGCTTCGTAACCGCTCAGAACTTTCTCGATAACTTCGTCCAGGCTTGCAAGTGCCCATCGGTCGATTTCGAGCAGTTCGTTATCGGCAACGCTGTCTTTAACCGGAACGAATTCATGGAGATTCCCAAGCGCGTAACGCAGCGTGTTTCGAAATTTTCGATAAGCATCGATAACGCGCGAAAGTATCTCGTCCGAGCATCGAACATCTTCGGTATAATCAACCGCGGCCGCCCAAAGCCGAAGAATCTCGGCGCCCGATTTATCGATTATTTCCTGCGGCGCGGTTACATTCCCGATCGATTTGCTCTGTTTTTTACCCTCGCCATCAACGACCCAGCCGTGCGTAATGATCTGCTTATACGGTGCAGAGTCGTGAGCCGCGATGCCGCAGCTTAAAGACGAATTAAACCAGCCGCGATATTGATCGCCGCCTTCGAGATAAACGTCCGCCGGAAAACGCAGCGTATCGCCGCGAGTTTCCAAAACGGCAACGCAGCTCGAACCTGAATCGAACCAAACGTCGAGAATGTCGGTCTCTTTTCTAAATTCGCTGCCGCCGCATTTCAAGCATTTATAGCCGTCGGGCAACAGTTCCTTTTCCGTGCGGCTGTACCAGGCATCGGCAGTTTCCTCGGCAAAAATATCTGCGACGTGATCGACTATGTATGGATCGACAACAGCTTCGTCGCAATCTTTACAATAAAAAACCGGTATCGGCACGCCCCACGAACGCTGCCGCGAAACGCACCAATCGGGCCGGCTTTTGAACATATTCGACATTCGGCCCTCGCCCCACGCAGGATGCCATTTGACGTTTTTGATCTCGCGCAATGCGGCTTCACGCAACGGAGTAACGCCAGCGTTAGCAGTTGCGCCGGCTTCAAGCCGGCTGTCTTGGCGGCTTCCAGCCGCCGAGTCGTCACTGTCCGTTTCCGGTTGGCGGGCAGGATGCCCGCCGGACAGCCGCCCGGAGGGCGGCGCTACGGTCGCGGGCGGCGTTACGTCGTCCATCGTGATGAACCATTGCGGCGTGGCGCGGAAGACGACCGGATTTTTGCATCGCCAGCAATGCGGATAACGGTGCTGATATTTTTCGGAAAAGACTAGCATCCCGTTTTCGCGCAAAAATTCAACGATATTCGGGTTCGCATCGAATATATT
This sequence comes from Pyrinomonadaceae bacterium, assembly GCA_050748285.1. Classification (GTDB taxonomy): domain Bacteria; phylum Acidobacteriota; class Blastocatellia; order Pyrinomonadales; family Pyrinomonadaceae; genus OLB17. The sequence continues at coordinate 2,752 of JBOGOW010000364.1, read as the reverse complement.
TTGACCGCCGAAATGCTCGACATCGGCGACGAAACGCCCAGCCGAATCGACCGGGTTATAGATCTCAAGGCCGTATTTCTTTCCGATATGAAAGTCATCGGCACCGTGTCCCGGAGCGGTGTGAACGCAGCCCGTGCCGGATTTACCGGCGCGCTTTTCTTCAAAACGAACATCCAGTTCGACCTCGGCGTCGGCCTCGCCGAGCGTTACGTGCTCGCCATTCATTATCAACGATGTGCGGTCGAGCCATGCGTGTTTTGCTTCGAGGCGGTCGAGCTTTGAGCCTTTGAATCTTGCGATCTCTTCGTACTCTTCGAAGCCCGCGGTTTCGGCGAAGGCCTTGGCAAGTTCACTAGCGACGATGTAAACCTCGCCCGCGTTTGGAGTTCCACCTTTAGGTGACTCGCTAGTCGCGTGTTTCGCCTTTACTTCGTGCGGGCTTCTGCAAGCTATGGCCGAATAATCAAAATCGGGATGGACCGCGATGCCCATGTTTGCGGGCAGCGTCCATGGTGTGGTCGTCCAGATGACAAGGAACACGTTTTTACCTGCGAGCGATGGATCGATCAACGCGGGATCCGATTTCAATGGAAACTTTACATAAACCGATGGCGAGGTGTGCTCCTTATATTCGACCTCGGCTTCGGCCAGCGCCGTCTGGTCGTGTATGCACCAATAGACTGGGCGCAGGCCTTTGTAAACATAGCCGCGTTCGAGGAATTTGCCAAACAGCCGCGCGGTCGAAGATTCGTACTCCGGCGACATCGTCAAGTATGGCGTTTCCCATTCGCCCAAGATGCCGAGCCGCTGAAAATCGCGCGTCTGATTGTTCATCGCCGTCGAAGCGTGCTCGCGGCAAATGCGTCGAAAACTCGAAACCGGAATGTCGGCCTTATTCTTTCCTTTTTCCGCAAGTTTCTTTTCAACAAGCGTTTCTATCGGCAAACCGTGGCAGTCGTAACCCGGAACATACGGCGCTTCGTAACCCATCATCGACCGCGTTTTGACGACAAAATCTTTCAGGATTTTATTGAGCGCCGTGCCAATATGAATATCGGCATTCGCATACGGCGGCCCGTCATGAAGGATGAATTTCTCGCGCCCCTTGCGAGCCTCTATCACTTTTTTGTACAGTCCAGCTTCCTGCCATTTCTTCAAACGCGCGGGCTCGCTCTGCCCAAGATTCGCCTTCTGCGAAAAATCGGTCTTTGGTAAATTAACGGTCTTTTTCAGATCCAAAGTTTCGGTCATATTTCAGTAGTCAGTTTCTTGCTGACCGTCGAACTAAAAATGTAAATTCTAACATTTGTATCCAATAATCCGCATTCCGCGATCAAAAAAGCCCCAAGCCTTAAGTGTGGCTTGGGACTTTTTCGAATCAAAGTAATACTTTGGCTCGGCTCTCTACGGAGCTAAGTCCCGGTTGATAATAATTCCAATAATCTTTATAAACCTCATATAAAAATGGTGCACTTACTTTCAAATTTGAATGTCGATTTTTTTACTATGCTGCCTGTAAATCAACTCCGGCCATCAAGCCTGCAATGGACAAATCCTCATCCAATTCCGGCCAGTGCAATCCGTGACCGCCCGCCCCGATTTCACATCGCTCTCGCTCTGCCGGTGAAGCGTCGCGCAATAACGGAAACCAAATAACAGGCACACTAATGACACGCCCATCTGTAAGATAAACGTGCATCATCTCGTCATCGAATTCGACGTGCTTGGCTAACGCGGATGTCGGGACATAGCCGCGGCCAAGCTTTATTTCATTCGCTGCTAAAGTAGTCATTCCAAGTCTCCAATAAGAAGGATTGATTTTCTATAACCAATCGCTCAATTTCGCCCAATTCATGACCTCTAAAACCATGATTGAACGCCAACCATACAGGCGTTAGCCAAAACTTCGCTTCATTTTCCGCAGCTTTCACATGGATATGCGCCGCTTCGTTATTCTCGTTGCTATAAAAGAAGAATCGAAAACGGCCGATTCGAAGCACCGTTGGCATGGTTCTAAAATCTTATCACAATTCCTACTAAATCCTATTAAAATTTCCGTTCGCTATTCTTCATTAATCATGTAAAAAAGCTGACATTCGTGTGCCCCCGCAAGATTCACCATACTTACTAACCGACAAGGCGCGGCCTATTTCCCGCACACATAACTCACAAGGGAATAGTTCCGGCTCGTCTATCGTTTTTGAGTTTTGCGGGTCATAGCACACTTTGCCTTTACTCCACGGTACGAACAAACTGGCTTGAGCCTTGTTCATTCGTACCGACTTTTCGTAACGTTTATATCGATTTCGTACTCGAACGTGACAATCGTGTCCACAGAAAGTTCCTTTGCGGTCTCCGGGTCGTTCGTTCTCCGCACTTCAGTTTTGAGAATCCGGGCTTCAGCTTCCATTCGCAGTGCTTTATGCCGGTCAACATCACGCATAAGCGCAAAATACGATCCAACGATAGCGGCAACAATGACGGCCCCAATGAATACGTAAATTTTTCTGGGAAGTCGGACAATCATTATTCCTCTTCAATCGTGCAAAGCAGCGGATACTCGCGTGCTTTTGCGAGGTTCATTGTTTTGTGCGATTTCATATAGGCTACGTCATAAGGATAGACGCCGGCGACGCCTATGCCGACGTTGTGAACATTGAGCATGATCGCCATAGCCTCGTCCTCGCGTCGCTGGAAGACATATTCCAGCACAAAAACAACGAATTCCATCGTTGTAAAATCGTCATTATGC
>JBOGOW010000363.1:0-4251 GCA_050748285.1 Pyrinomonadaceae bacterium | reverse complement strand
CACCCTAACCCACAATTGGGTCTTTGAAGATTTTAACAATTTCGTTTTGGCAGAGTGAAACCTTTGCCGATAGAGTAGAAATTCATCATAGGAGAAACTAAATGAGCATCGATAAAAGCAAGGCAATCGAATCGGCACTTTTGCAGATCGAGAAAAAATTTGGCAAGGGGGCGATAATGCGGCTTGGCGAAAGGCCGCATGAGGAAGCGGGGGCGATCTCGACGAACTGCTTGAGCCTGGACGCCGCGATCGGCGTGGGTGGATTGCCGCGCGGCCGCATAGTAGAAATTTACGGGCCGGAAAGCTCCGGCAAAACCACATTGGCGCTTCAGGTCGTTGCTTCGGCACAGCGTGATGGCGGCATCGCCGCTTACATCGACGCCGAACACGCAATGGATCCGGGATATGCCGGCAACCTCGGAGTAAATATCGACGATCTGCTGATTTCGCAGCCGGATTCAGGCGAACAGGCGCTCGAAATTGCCGAAACGCTCGTGCGTTCGAACAGTGTCGATGTGATCGTGATCGATTCGGTGGCGGCTTTGGTGCCGCGTGCGGAATTGGATGGCGAAATGGGCGATTCGCTGCCCGGTCTGCAGGCTCGTCTTATGTCGCAGGCACTGCGGAAAATAACGGCGATCGTTTCGAATTCACGCACGACCTTTATCTTTATCAATCAGCTTCGTGAAAAGATCGGCGTCTTTTTTGGATCGCCGGAAACAACAACGGGCGGCAAGGCGTTGAAGTTTTATGCAAGCGTCCGTCTCGATATTCGTCGCATCGGTGCGATCAAGGACGGCGATCGTGTTGTCGGTAACCGCACACGCGTCAAGGTCGTGAAAAATAAATGTGCACCGCCGTTTCGCGAAACGGAATTCGATATTCTTTACGGCGAAGGCGTTTCGCGTGAAGGCGATCTTATCGATCTTGCAGTTGCGCAGGACATCGTCGAAAAAAGCGGTTCGTGGTTTTCGTATCAGACTGAACGGCTTGGTCAGGGACGCGAAAACGTCAGAACACTGCTTCGCGAAAATACCGAACTTCGCGATCGGATAGAACACGACGTGAAGTTGAAACTTGGTTTCGTCAAAGTTGAAGCTGCGCAAGCATAGTCCACAAAACAATTGCCGCCGAAGTTATAAATGTTCGGCGGCATTTTTTGCGCGCTAGGTTCTTAAAAGGATTTTTTGCCGCAGATCAACGCGGACGAACACGGATTACTAACGGGGGGAGTTTTTCAAAGCCCTCTAATGTTTTATCTGCGTAAATCTGTGGCTAAAATTTCTTGTTCGTAATCTGGGATACAAAGAAAATACCGGCTTGAAGGTTGCGTCCCCGGGGGGCAGCGACGGCGTTCAAACCGGTACGGGAAGGTTTTCAAATGTGAGGCAGATGCAAAAAATGTTTCTGCCGCTAGAAGGTGATTATATTCCCTGCCGCGTATTTGTCAAATATTTTTTTGAAGTTCATTAACAGTTAGTGGACTATTGTTGTGGTGTAGATAATTAGGTTATTTTCTTTGTGAACTCTGTGAGCTTTGCTTTGTGGTCTTTGTGTTAAGAGAAAAGACATTAAAACACAGAGACCACCGAGGAAACGCCACAGAGGATACTAAGAAGAACATCGGCACCCTAATTTTGAGCCTTCACCAATAATATGGTCTGAATTTCCAATTCAATTCACCTCGAAATTTGACATCGGATTTCCGCGAATCTAAACTCATAATTTCGCCCGTATCCCATGCGGTCGCGGCCAGGTAGCTCAGTTGGTAGAGCAGCGGACTGAAAATCCGCGTGTCGGCGGTTCGACCCCGTCTCTGGCCACCACATATCTATAACAACTACAACAAGTTAGCGGCATGGGTAAAATTACCTATGTCGCTATTTTTTTGTTTCGGGTACATTTTCGGGTACATTTCTCGTTGACAATTCCATTATTGAATTAGAGATCACAAAGGCACGCCTATTGCACTAGACGCGTGTGGAGTTCTTAGAATGGATATTATGAGCAGTGAAATCCTAGATAACGGTCAACTGGCAGAACGATGGAAACTGGCCGGAACGGCAGATGCAATAGCAAAGCGTTTCCAGCGTCTCAGGGCATTACCTAAGTCGAATCCACGTCATTTAAAGGCGTTCAAGATTGGCAATCAAACGCGTTATCGAATGGCGGACATTTTGGAGTATGAGAACCGGAACGTTAAGAGCTTTGTGCGAGCCCTTGGCTTAGGAAGCAAGCGACGACCTTCTGAAAACACTCTGCTTCTTACAAACCAAGTCGCATAAAGCTAGGGTGATGCGTGCTCTCGAGGCAGATTGGTGGCCAAATTTGAGTAGCTTTTACACCATCGGTCCGTATTTGCACCAAACGTGAAGGACAAGATACCGGATCGGGGTCAGTGGAACGTAGCAGCCGAGGGCAACGGATTGAACGGCCTGCGACGTGAACGAAAACTTCGCCGACCCGCACCTAAGCTTTCATCGAGCGAATGGTTACTTTCCGCCTCCTTCGCCATCGAATACACGTATCCTGTCTTCCGTGCACTCGTAGACCCTCCCTTCTAGTCGATTCGTAAGCGCGAAATAGAAGTAATGGTACTCTTAGACGAATTTTGGTGCGTTCATTGAGGTACTCAATTCTTCGTTCGTCACCCACACCCATGAGCATTGTTATTCAAACAATCGAACAATCATCACCGTACCTTGCGGACATCAAACGACTCGGAAAGAGAAATTCCGCGACACTAGGCTTTTTCCCTGAAGGCGCTTTTGATGACCACGCTCAAAGACAACAAATTTTTGCTGCGATAAGCGAGGACGGCAAACTGGCCGGCTATCTACTTTACCGGGTGTCCAATCGGACCGCCCGCATTGTGCATTTGTGCGTAGATGAACCGTTTTTAGGCAAAGGTGTTTCTAAACTTTTAGTCGACCAGCTAAAGCTAGACACCGAGGATTTGGTAGGCATCAGCCTAAAATGCCGTCGCGACTACGACGCAAACACTCTTTGGCCGCACCTCGGTTTCAGTGCCCAAGCAGAAATGCCGGGCCGCGGGCGCAGCCCTAGAAATCTTGTGTATTGGTGGTACGGCCATGGACATCCGACGCTTTTCGACTTTGCCCGAACAGATGATGGCGAGACACGAGTAACCGCTGCGGTTGACGCGAATATCTTTTACGATCTATTCGAGGACAACCGGGACGGACACGTGGAATCGATCGCTCTCAGAGCCGACTGGCTTGGCGATTCCGTTCAACTGGTCTTAAGCGACGAAATCAACAATGAAATTAATCGATCCAACGATCCGCTCACAAGAAAAATCTCACGGGAGCGTATCAATGAGTTCGAAAGGTTTCATTATTCGAATGTGGAAGCCGAAAAAATTGCCCGCGCGCTAGAACTCCTTCACCCCAATAACGTCACAAAATTGACGGTGACAGACAGATCCGATATCCGGCAGCTAGCAGCCGCCGCCGCTGGCGGGCTACAGTTCTTTCTGACGCGAGACGGAATCTTGCTAGGTGCCGATTTTCGTGCGGCGGTTCTCGGCGCCGGCGATCTCTTGGAATGGCCGGCTTTCTTCAACGAGTCGGATCCTTTCCTCTGTTTCGATGCCCACCAGCATTTTCGCAATATTGGTTATCGTGCGATTATCCGTGCCGGTCTGCGAAATATTTATCTGATCGATCGAAGAACGCCGAAAGTCGTTGCCAAGTTTCTCGTCCACATCGGGTGCCGTCGCTTGATCTTTCGCAGCAGCTTCGCCTGATCCACTCGCCTTGTTGTCGGGCGGCCCTTCGCCAATTTGACCCGCAGGGGCCACGGCGGGCGCAACCTCGATCGCCTTGACCGGAACGTCTGGATCGGGATCCTCGGATGAGCGTTGGTCACGCGGTTCTGATGGTTCTTCGATCATTTCTTGTTCCGGCCCCCGGCTTTGTCAGCGTTTCTGTCCGGTCGGTTGTACATTTCCCCCCTGGGTCCATCGCCCTGAACTATCTGGACTCCCTGGATATTGGCTCCGTCGAACCGGTTAACGAAATTACTTGCTTTTTGACTTGTCTCCGACGCCCTCTGCTCATCTGCCGAAGAGCCGGCTGAATCGGCCGCCAAGTATCGCCCTTGACAAGCAAGTTCAAAATCGATCGCCAGCTGACCTGCGGTCGGCTGACGATCATTTCGTTTCTTTGAGAGGGCCTTTCTCACCACCGCCTCGATCTGCAAGTTGATCTGTCGACCGCTGTCTGCCAG
>JBOGOW010000362.1:0-4251 GCA_050748285.1 Pyrinomonadaceae bacterium | reverse complement strand
GCAGAAGCCCACACGTAAGTAAGGGCGATACGCGCAACATCGGGCAACAGATGCAAAAGCCCGGCTGCGGACAGGAATGTCCGCGTTCCATTGCAGAAGCCCACACGTAAGTAAGGGCGATACGCGCAACTCCACTTCCAAGTATCGCCCCCGCTAACGCGCAGGCTTTCGCATTTTGCGAAAGAAATCCTGCATCAGGGCGCGGCATTCTTCTGTGAGGACGCCGGATGTGATCTCGATGCGGTGATTCAGAAGCTCGCTGTCGCAGAGGCGGAATTTAGTTTCGACGGCACCGAAGCGTTCATCGTGAGCTCCGAAAACGAGCCGCGCGATGCGGGCGTTGACAAGCGCGCCGGCACACATCGCGCACGGTTCGATGGTCGAATAAACCGTCGCACCGACAAGGCGGTAATTATTTATTTTATTAGCCGCGTTCCTGAGAGCGATGATCTCGGCGTGCGCAGTCGGATCGTTATTAATGATTGTAAGATTTCCTGCGACCGCAAGCTGTTCGCCATTGGCGCCAAGTATCACGGCACCGACCGGCACTTCGCCGGAAACTGCGGCATTTCGCGCGGCTTCAATGGCGATACGCATCCATTTAATATCGTTTTCGGCCATTGTCGAAATTTTAATTGCAATGCGGATGAAACTGAAATCAAAAAAAGTCCGAATGCAATTTTGGATGATTCAATTGGTGTGATTTAGTGTCGTTTTGTGGACGCTTTTCTTTTGAAGAAAGATTTAATTCACGAAATGACACGAAGCAACACAAAAAAAATCAAACAGAATGGAAAGTGGGTCATCGATTTTCTTGCATCGAAATGCTGAAAATGTTAAACCTTAATTTGCATGACGGCCTGCGGGCCGCCTTCCTTTAGCAACCCTCTCTGTCGTTATGAAAGAAGAAGTTCGGATCGGTGCCTTTCCCTCCGAAGAAGATATTCACATCACGTCGGTTCCCGAATCGTTCAGGGCGTTCGCGGAAGAGGTTCGCAAACGCAACGTCAAGCCGCGCACGACCCCGCTGACGATACCGCAGAAATTGGCTCCGGCGGAATTTAATACTGCGATCTCGCATTTTTATCGCGGTGAGGTGCAGCGTTCTAACGTCTGGCGAAACCGCCTTGATGCAACGACGAATTGGGCCGTGATCACCGCCGGTGCGACGTTGTCTTTTGTTTTCAGTTCACCTGACAACCCGCATTTTGCGATCCCGATAAACTCGATACTTGTTTCGATCTTCCTGTTTATGGAAGCTCGGCGTTATCGATATTACGAGGTGTGGGCGAATCGCGTCCGCGTGCTTGAGACGGGATATTTCGCACCGATGCTGTCGCACAGGGCGATCCCACCGGACAAAGAATGGGCGGATCACATATCGGCCGATCTCGTCTCGCCGCATTTTACGATCAGCGAATGGGAAGCGGTCGGGCGGCGACTCCGCGCAAATTATCTATGGATATTCATATTACTTGCTTCAAGCTGGACGCTGAAGGTTTATATCCATCCGTTTCCGGCGGGCGACCTCGATGCGTTCGTTCAGCGGGCACAGGTCGGGCTTGCTCCGGGCTGGTTGGTGATTACTGCGGGAGCCGTCTTTAATTTCATCATATTTTTTGTCGCGTTCAGCACGCTCCGACTACGCGATTCGTCGAGCGAGGTACTGCCGCTGGAAGATTTCGAGTGGCACCCGTTCAAGGGCGTTTCGGACTGGGCCGGCGGAAGCCTGCGCGGCCGCAATCCGATAAGAAGATCAAAAAAGGCGCGCCAACGCATGCGCTCTATTCATAAAACCGAAGACGCTATTAAAGAAAAAACAAAAGAATGAAAATAAAACGTGTATCGTTGCTGCCGCTTTTGATCTTAATGATTGCGGCAATGGTTGGTTCCGGCTTTGCCCAAACGTCGCTGGTCGAGGGCAAATTGTCGAGCAAATTAATGGGTCGCGAAATGCCGTATCGCGTGATAACGCCGACCGATTATGCGTCGTCAAAAGAGAAGCGGTATCCCGTGATTTATCTTTTGCATGGTCTTACAGGGCATTACAGCAATTGGAGCGATACGACCCCGCTTGCGAAATATGCGGTCGGTTTCAACGCGATAATCGTCATGCCCGAAGGCGATAACGGCTGGTACACCGACAGCGTTTCGAAGGCGAACGACAAATACGAATCGTACATCGTCAAGGAATTAATTCCTGAGATCGACGGCAAGTATCGAACAATTGCCGATCGCAAAAACCGTGCGATCGCGGGGCTTTCGATGGGTGGTTACGGCGGGTTGAAATTTGGGTTGAAGTATCCAGAAATGTTTTCGCTTGCGGGATCGTTTAGCGGAGCATTGAGTGCGGCGTCGTTTACGGAAAAGACGGCTGGTGTGATAGGCAAGGGAATCGATGAGATCTACGGACCGACAGATGGCGAGGTCCGAAAAAGCAATGACGTTTTTGAGATCGTTCGAAACGCCTCGCCGGAAAAGATAAAGACGTTTCCATTTCTATATGTCGATTGCGGCACCGAGGATTTCTTGATCGGAAACAACCGCGATTTTTCGGCATTGCTTCTTGAAAAGAAAATTCCGCACGAATTTCGGCAGCTTCCGGGCGGACACACTTGGCCTTATTGGGATAAGCAAGTGCAGGAATTTTTGCGGATCGCGGAACGATCGTTTTCCGCGAAGTGAAATTTCGCGGGGGCAAGCCCGCCTTTCCAACTGCGTGTGGTTGAGTTGAGATTGTTTGCTGGTGTGTTGAATTGAAAATGAAGTATTGCGGGGGCAAGCCCGCCTTTCCTACTGCGTCTTATTAAGATGTGCTGGAAAATCAAATCAATTGGACAACATGCAGTCAGGAAGGCGGGCTTGCCCCCGCTCTTTTCCCACTTGGTATTTATATGAAATTCTTCTTTTTGTCAGTAATAGTTTTTACCACAACATTTTCGTTTTTTGCTCAAACACCGACGCCTTCACCGTCAAACGAGGACGGAAAACTAAAAACAGTTGTTAGCAGTGGGCCAGGTTACAATCTGCCGATTGATCCAAATTCCCTGCGGTTATTGCAGATAATGGAAGAAGGCCGCCGGGTTGCGGAGATACAGGCCGCGCTTGTGAAAAACGGTCTTGACGGCTGGTTGTTTTACGATTTTCGCGGGAGCGATATTTTGGCGCCGCGGATTTTGAAGACCGAACGGCTTGGCGGTTCGCGGCGTTGGTTTTATTACATTCCGGCGAAGGGCGAGCCGGTAAAGATCGTTCATGCGATCGAGCCGGGACAGCTTGATTCGCTTCCGGGAAAGAAACTCATCTATCGCGAGTGGCAGCTAATCAGAGAACATTTATGTCTGACCTTTTCATGTGACAAAAAGAACTCACAAACACCGCGGAAGATCGCGATGCAGTATTCGCCGAATAACGATATTCCGTATATTTCGCGCGTCGATGCGGGGACGATCGAGATGGTTCGTACGCTTGGCGTCAAGATCGAGTCGAGCGCCGATCTGGTTCAGCAGTTCGAGGCGGTTTGGACGCCCGAACAGCTTGCGATGCATTTGGAAGCAAGCGTAAAACTGCAAAAGATAATCATCGAAGCGTTCGGCGAAATAAAGCGACGGATCAATGCAGATATTCCGACGACCGAGATCGACATTCAGCAATTTATGATGAAACGGTTTTCCGAGGAAGGGATGAACCCTGAACCGATGATCGTCGCTGTAAATGCAAACGCCGCATCCCCGCATTATTTTCCGACGAAAAACCGGAATTCGCCGATCAAGCGGGGCGATCTTGTATTGGTCGATTCGGTATCAAAGATGTCAAAGCCGAAAGCACCGGCAGTCGATCAGACATGGATGGGTTATGTCGGCGAAACCGTGCCGGAAGAATATGTAAAGATCTGGAACATCGTTTTCGATGCACAGCAATCGGCATTTAATTTTGTCCGCGATGCGTTCAGGAATAGCAAAACCATAACCGGCGCACAGGTGGATGACATCGCACGCGGCGTGATAAAAAAAGCGGGTTTCGCAGATCAGTTTTTGCATCGCACCGGTCATTCGATCGGCGAAGAAGGGCACGGCAACGGCGCTAATATCGACAATCTCGAAACCCGCGATTCGCGCAAGTTGATACCGCGAACCGCATTTTCGATAGAACCGGGAATCTATCTCGAAGGCAAATTCGGCATTCGTTCCGAGATAGACGTTTACGTCTCCGAAAAAGACGCGATCATCACCGCACCGCACCAAACAGAGA
>JBOGOW010000361.1:0-4257 GCA_050748285.1 Pyrinomonadaceae bacterium | reverse complement strand
CGATAAATCCGTCTGCGGTCGAGATGCTTCGCCTAAGCCGTGAACATTTGCACGGCGTCAGTATGTCGGAATTATTGAATGGAAACGATCGCGAAACCTTTGAAAGGATCATCGCGCGGGCAAAGCGGATCGGGCACGCGACCGAACAGGTGAAATTGAACATTGGATCAAACGGCCACAACGGTCTCGGCGAAATGACTGTTTCGCTAACCGCGACGGCATTGCCCGATGACCGCGGAGCGGTTTTGGTTTTCGAAGATCTTTCCGAATTGATCGCAGCACAGCGCTCTTCTGCTTGGCAGGAAGTTGCACGCCGAATGGCTCACGAGATAAAAAATCCTCTTACGCCGATACAGCTTTCAGCCGAAAGGATTGCAAAGCGTGTCTTGTCAACACCGCGAGCGATAGCGACCGGAGTTTTGCCACGCGTGCGAACCTTTGATTCATCTTCCGATGCGGAGTCTCAGGTGATTCGCGACGGCACCGACACCATCATTCGCGAAGTTCAAAGCCTGAAAGCGATGGTCGATGAATTTTCGCAATTTGCGCGTCTGCCAGACGTCGAACTCGCGATTGGAAATATCAATAACGTGATCGAACAGGCTGCGGCGCTCTATCTCGACCGAGGCGATGTGGTTAGGCTCGAAACGCAAATCGATCCGAATTTGCCGGACACAAAACTCGATGTCGAACAGCTCAAACGTGTATTCGTGAACCTGATCGATAACGCGATCGAGGCTCCGTCCGATGCTGATGCCAAGATCGTTTCGATCACCTCGCGGCACGAAACGGCACGCGATATCGTGGTCATCGAGATTGCTGACAACGGAAAAGGGATCGAGCCTTCGGAATACCAGAAACTATTTCAACCGTATTTCTCAACAAAAGGCCGCGGCACGGGGCTTGGCCTAGCAATCGTCCATCGAATAATTACCGAGCATCACGGAAAAATAAAAGCAGCGCCAAACCAGCCAAACGGTGCGAAGTTTATAATTGAATTGCCAGTTTCGGCGTAATTTATGAAGTCTCTGCTAAAAGAATACGAATCTGCAATGTATCGAACCCGAATTGTTGGAATCGTGTCCGCATCGCTTATTCTGCTTTGCGTATTTCGCGAAGTTCCAAGAGTATTTGTTGCGCTTTCAAACGCTGAAGCGCCCTATCAATTAATCAGTAACGAGTTGTATTTCGTTGGATTTTCATTACTCGTCGGAATATTTGCCATGCAAAGGCTTGTTATTTTAGCCTTGTCAGAATCGCGCCCTTACTATCAGATCGGAATTAGCTGGTTCTTGTTGGCATTCGTGTTGGCAATATATATCTGGGCAAGCATACCGAATGACACTCCACAGCCGCAGTGCACGGAGACAGGTTTGTGTTTTGGCATTTACGACATGCGTAATAACACAAATTTTATCGTATTGGGGGCAGTATTTTACCTTTTAGGCAGCTCGTTGCGTTTCTTTTTGACTGCTGTTTACGCGATTACAAGACGACCATATCTGTAAATTCGTTCATTATTGTAGACGAAGAAACCGGGATGCTTTGTAAGATTAGGTTATTATTTATGAATTATGACAAACGCCGAAACAATTGAGATGTTACGTGCCCTGCGCGGCCTGCCGCCGGAGAAGCAGGATGAAATTCGCGATTTCGCTTATTTCTTGCGCGACAAATATGGGCAGGTGGAAGCGATTGACGAAAGTAACGAATGGTCCGAGGAAGATCTTCGCGAATTCGCGGCTGCGTCATTTGACTACGCAGACATCAGTGAGGCATCCCGATGAAGCCCGGAACTGTTGTAACGGTCGATTTTCGTGGTGCAACCGGAACTAAGCGGCGACCTGCGGTGATTGTTTCGACTCCAACTTATCATACCGAAAGACCTGACGTAATATTGGCAGTCGTAACTAGCCAAACCGCAAAAGCGTCGGCAGCGTCCGATTATGTGTTACGCGATTGGGCCTTGGCGAATCTTGCCAAGCCGTCGGCGGTTCGCATTTTCTTAAACACAAGCCTGGCTGCGTCGGTTCAATATATTGGTGAATTGTCCGATCATGATTGGACACAGGTTCAGGCCCGATTGAAACTCGCGATTGCCTTTGAATGACCAATTCGATTCTCATTATTGACGACGAGCCCGGCATTCGCGAATCGCTTCGCGGAGTGTTTGAGGACGAGGGGTTTGCGGTCGAAACGGCCGCGACAGGCGAGGCATGTTTAAAGCTCGCAAAAGAAAAGAATTTCGCATGTATTTTGCTTGATATTTGGCTTGGAAAGGGAATCGATGGACTTGAGACGTTGAAGCGATTGCGAGATGCGAACGAAGAGGCGCCGGTTGTGATGATCTCCGGTCATGGGAACATCGAGACCGCTGTGAAGTCAACAAAATTAGGCGCGTTCGATTTTATCGAAAAGCCGCTGAGTTTGGAGCACACGGTCATTACCGTAAAGAACGCGATTCGCCAACGCGATCTCGAACGCACAAACGATCAACTCCAGCAGGACTTATCCGAAGAGTATGTGATGGTCGGCGAATCGATCGCGATGCGTGCTCTTCGAAAGCAGATAGCGATCGTTGCGCCGTCCGATGGTCGCGTTTTGATCTCGGGCGAAAGTGGCACGGGCAAGGAATTGGTCGCTCGTGCGATTCATTCACAGTCTAAACGAAAGGCTCTGCCGTTTGTCGAGATAAACTCGGCAGCGATTCCGGAGGAACTTGTCGAGTCTGAGTTATTCGGCCATTCCAAGGGTGCGTTTTCGGGTGCGACGACGGCTAAAAAAGGCAAGTTTGAAATTGCCGATGGTGCGACGTTGTTTCTTGACGAAATCGGCGATATGTCGCCGCGTGTGCAGGCCAAGGTGCTTCGCGTGCTTGAAGAACAGCGTTTCGAACCTGTGGGAAGCAACAAGCCGGTGAAGGTCGACGTCCGTGTTATTTCCGCGACGAATAAACCGATCGGCGACCTGATCGAGAACGGAAATTTTCGCCACGATCTTTTTTACCGTCTGAATGTCATCCCGTTCCAGGTGCCCCCCTTGCGTGAACGCACCGAGGACGTGCCGCTTCTTCTCGACCATTTCAATCGACGGTTTTCCGCCGACAACGGCAAGCGTCCGAAAACATTTACTAATGATGCTGTCGAACGCCTGCAAGATCATTTCTGGCCGGGGAATGTCCGCGAATTAAAGAATACCATCGAGCGTGTGATCATAATGAATTCGAAAGTAAAGATCGGTGCGGACGATCTTCCCGAACTCGGCATCGCAGGAGAGCAGCCGGCATCGAGCTTCCGGTTTCCGTCCTTCAAAGAAGCGACCGACGCATATCAACGCGAATTTATCCTGCATAAACTCACAGAATTCGACGGCAACGTCACCAAAGCCGCCGAAGACATGGGCGTCGACCGCAGCCACCTCTATCGCCGAATGCGCAATCTCGGCATTCAGGGAAAGTAGTTTCTGCTCTCATATTCGTTAAACCCGGCTTACGCATTAGGGTAGTAATCGGCTGTGGAGCCGCAAAACGTGCCGAAGAAACACGGTTTTTTTTGAGAAAATGACGATTCGATAAGTCCTTACAAATCAATCGCTTACAAAAGTGTTTCTTGAGAGATAATTTCGCCGCAGATTAGCGCAAATAACGCTGATAAAACAAAAGCAACTCTGCGTTAATCTGCGGGAAAAACTCTTCTTCAAATCCTAATGCCTGATCCGGGTTGAAACACTCAAACGGCAAGATATCACTGCACGCTATCGAGTTATCTACGCGGCCTGCCTCTGATTTCAGTTGAAAAAGGAAGCGGCACAAAATCAGGCGCCGCTTCCATAATTAGATCATTGAGAAGCCGACAATTTCATGGTTGGGTCGGCAGAGTTTACAGTCTCGGCACGATAATGCGAATCGGGCTCGACCGATTGCCTACGTTGTCATCGGCAAACGCTTCGACCACCTGATCCGTTAATACGGGGACGCTGAACGGATCTGTGTAAACCTTGAAATTACCGGTTTCGCGTACCCGATAGTAAATTGTCTGAACGCCCGTCTCAGTATCCGCCGCACTGATGGTAATCCGCCGCCCCTGGCCGGTAACACGGCTGTAAGTCAACGTCACCTGCGGCGCCGTTACATCCAGCGCCGCCGCACCGCTAACCCGAACATGCGCCGGCACAACCGTGTCGAATGTTCCATCGCCGTTCGGACGGGACGAAGCCGTTGACGTATGGTTGCCTGAGTGCCTTCGGATCGGGTTGTAG
>JBOGOW010000360.1:0-4261 GCA_050748285.1 Pyrinomonadaceae bacterium | reverse complement strand
TCGCCGATAAATATCGATCTGCTTGAGGCTCATCGCCCAAGCGGTGCATCGCTGGAATGGCAATGGGTGCGGCTGCTTACGCCGTTTATCAATACTTACTCGGTTATTTTTCTGATCGGTTCTGCGATCTGGAGCGCGACCCGCTTTACCAGAATCGAGAATGGAAAATATCGCGCTATCGGAAATACGCTGATCGCCGCCGGAGCGATATTGCCCGGCATCGGCGGCGGAATGGCTAAAGCAGGCGTCGTCGAAGCTCTATACGTAGGCGAATTCGTCGGCATCATCCTGATCTATGCGGGATACAGGCTTTGTTCAAAGAGTGTTTCTGCAGCGGAAACCGAAGTGCAATTTGTCGGATAAAGGGAGGCAAATCCTGCGGTGCTGACTTAATCGAAGACAGGTTCGCTTCGCTCATTGAGGACAGGAGTGTCCTCGCTCCGTAATTTCGATTGTTCGCTTCGCTCATTGAGGACAGGAGTCTCCTCGCTCCCGCGCTCCGTTAATCGACTTGGTCGCGCCAGCGGAGGACTTCTTCGCGGAGGATCGGGTTTTGCTGAAAGCTGCCGGTTTGGCCTTGGGCGGCGGTGGCGCGTTGGATGTGCCAATAGCTGAGGCCGAGTTTGCCGATAGCGCGCGTGTATTTTCGTCGGGCGCGATACTTCCCTTCAAATATGCCGCCGATAAGCCATCCTGTGCTTCGAAATGCGGACGTCGCTTTTGCGGCGTGATCCGCCGGAATCAGGCCGCGGGCGATGTCGATGGCAAGCATATCCTTCAAAATGCGGTTCTGCCGCCACATTATCAAAAACGAAAATACGACGAAAATGATGAAGAACGGTATTTCAAGGACAAGGTAGCCTGCGACAAACCCTTCGAAACCAAAGAACACCGCCATCCCGTTCCAAAACGCATGGAGCGATACGGCAGCTATATAACCGAACACGGGCATTATTATTTTGACAAAGTTATTGTGCGTTTCGCGGGCGATGCCGCAGCCTATACCGGTCATCGCCGTGAACGTTACGTGTGCAAACGGCGATAAAATTCCGCGCATAATTATCAAAATGACCAGTGCCGGAAGCCCCGCCGTCGCCAACGCCCGCCCGTAATAAAGGACGTTTTCGACCGTAGCAAAGCCAAGCGCGATAACGCCGGCAAATACGATCCCGTCGAGAATATCGTCAAAATATTTTCGGAAAAAAATCAGAAGCAGGACGAGGCCGATCCCCTTCGAACCTTCCTCGACCACGGGTGCCGAAATGACCGCGCCCACAACGCCGCCGAGTATCTCACCCTCGTCGCCGCCGACCGCCGAGCTGATGCCGATGCCGACGCCCGTGTTTATCACAAATGAAACCAGCACCGCGACCAAAGCTCCCCACGCGAAAGCGAGCGCGAGCAGCCACAAAGGCTCGGGATCGTATCTGTCCAGCCACATAAACGGCAGCACGTAGATCAATGCCGGCACGAATGCAATGACCGTTGCGACCAACGCAATCAAAACTCCTTCCACCTTTACGGTAAGTCCCGCGTTCGGATCTGTTGACGAGAGCACGACCGAGAAAAGAACGAATACCACCAACGACAAAAATACAACGGTAAGGATCGTGATCACGGCAGTTATGCGTACTGCCATGCTCGACCTTTCCGGAGCTGCCGCAGTTTCCGAAGGCAGCTGTAAACCGCCGAGACCGATATTCGCGATCGAATTTTGGAGACTTTCCGGCTGATGCTGCGCAGCCTGTTGAAATTGATCGATCTGAATTTGTCGAAAGCTCTCCTGCGGGATCAGCTCTTGAAACGCTGCCGCATTTTGAATCTGAATCGTTGCGGTAACGCCGTTTCGTCCAAACTGAACCGTTTCACCGCCGTTCAATTTTTCCCGCTGGACGCGCTGGCCGTTTACGATCGTGCCGTTGGTGCTGTTATTGTCGGCGATGTAATAACCATCGGGGCGAGCCTCAATGAACGCGTGCTGCTTTGAAGCGATACGTTCGCCCGCCGGGTCAAAACGAACGCTGCAGCTTTCGCCCCGTCCGACGGTAAGAAATCCGTTTTCGAGTTCAAACACCTGGCCTGACAAACTTCCGCTCGTGATGGTCAGCAATAATTTCATACAACAAGCATAAAAACAAAAAATTCAATGTCAAGCGTATGCCTGACATTGAACTCGTTTTGATTAAAAAGATGCCCTACTTCGGCTGAACGGCGGATGGTGAAGGGATGTCTCCGTTAAGGCCGAAAGTGTCGATTCGGTATGAAAAATCACCCGAATAGAGTCGATACCAAGCGTTCTCGCTTGGCCGGAATACCGCGAGATCCGTTTTTCGGTCGCCGTCAAAATCCGCCGGAACCGGCGTGTCGCCTGAAAGACCGAAGGTTTGGATATTTATTGTTCCGGCGTAAATGTCCAACTGATACCAGGTGCTGTCCGAGGGGCGAAACACGGTAAATTCCGATCTGCCGTTGCCGTCGAAATCCGTTACCAAAGGCATGTCGCCCGTGAGCCCCCATTGCTGAATGACCAATTGACTGGACGAGCTCAGGAATACATACCAGGTGCCGTTCGACGGCCGCCATACGGCGAGATCGGACTTTCCGTCTCCCTCGTAATCGCCGACCGCAATTTTGTCGCCGTTCAAACCCCATTGCTGCGTGCGTATTCCCAACGTGCTTTGCAGCAGATACCATGTGCCGTCCGACGGGCGCCAAACCGCAAAATCCACGCGGCCATCGGCGTCGAAATCGCCCTGAACCGGCACATCGCCGGGAAGCCCCCATTGCGTTATTTCGATTCCGCCGCCGCTTTTCAATAGATACCAACTGCCATTCGAAGGCCGCCACACCGCCGGATCGGTTATCCCGTCGCCATCATAATCCGCCGGAACAGCGATGTCGCCCGGAAGTCCCCAACCTACGGAATAATAATCTCCGATTTCGCTGGTCAGAAAATACCATTCTCCGGTCGCCGGTCGATAGATCGATAGATCGGTCGATTTATCGCCGTCGAAATCCGAGACCAGATTTTTCGGGGCGGAATTAAGTCCGGTTACATCCAGTATTATCAGCCCCGAGGAGAGGTCGCCGAGCAGAACTTTGTCTTCGCCAAGCTGTGGAAACACTGCCCAATTTCCGTCATACGACGTCGGCAGGGCATTCTGAAATCCTGCCGAACCGCAAATGATATCCCACGGCTCATCGGCTAATGTTAAAGATTCCGCCGACGGAGGCGCAAACGTATTGGCAAAAGTATCGTATTGCCCAACTCGTTTTGGTTCCGACGGATCGGTGCCGATATCGAAGACCTGTGCTCCGGCCTGATACCACGACACAAACAGCTTGTTTCCCAACACGACCGGATTGTGCGGCGTAATCGCATTAAGCCTGAGGTCGTTCATCGATATCTTTCGGATAAGCAGCGGCACGGCCGGATTCGTGATGTCGTAAACGCGAATATCCCCGGGATTCGGGCCGTTGCTGTTCGTGATCTCGCGGGCGCTGTAAAGGTAATTGCCGTCTTCGCTCGTCCAACTGCTGTGCATGCTGTTGCCGGCGGTCGTGGCGGTTGTATCCTCGATAAAACCCAAAAGCGTCGGGGCCGTCGTATCAAGATTTGAGATGTCGTATATTTCGGTCCGACCTCTGTTTGCGGAATTTCCAAAACCCGAGGTGAACATCCGATTTCCGCGGACGTGCATCGCGTGTATCCAAACCGGTTCGGTCGGATTGAGGTCGCGTATGAAAAAGGGAGCAGCGGGATTCGTTACATCGAATATCTTTATGATCTTATTCGATGTGCTGTTAAAATTCTCGATCAAAAATCGTTTCGCGCCTTGATCGAACACCATCATCTCGTGGATCGAATTATGGCCGTTTGCCGAGGAACCGACTATGCTCAATAATGATGGCGAAGTTGGATCGCTGAGATCGACAATATGGACGCCGCCGCCGTTTCCGCTGCCGAAATATCCGCGATTGCCGATTACGATCGCTTCGAGGAACTGTTGATTATTGCCGGGATTATACCAGCTCGCAAGCGTCGGTGCGTCCGGATTCGATATGTCAATTATGAACGCGCCGCGGCAATTGAAGCTGCCCATCACGGCAATATTCCCATCGGCAAAAATATCGGAATACTTCCAATTCGGGTTTCCAGTTACGGTAGTGCACGGCGGAGCGATCCGGGAGCGAATGCGAACCTGCTGCGCAATCGCGAAAGTCGAAGCAAAAACAAGTACAGAAAACAGCAGCGTTAGCT
>JBOGOW010000359.1:0-4264 GCA_050748285.1 Pyrinomonadaceae bacterium | reverse complement strand
ACAGATTCGGAACGGGATTCAACGCGTGATCGACAACGCCGAATATCGTGAATCATTGGTCGAAGCGGGCGTCAAAAACGCAATGCGCTTTGAATCAAAAGCTGTCGCATCGCAATATGAACGGCTGTATGACGAAATGCTTTGCAATCTGCAATAATTCAAACGTCGAAGTATGAAGATATTGATTCTTGGCGGAAACGGAATGTTGGGCCACAAATTGGTTCAGACATTCGAAAAATCGTTCGAAGCATGGACGACCGTGCGCTCAACCTACGATAAGGTTTCCGCGTTCGAAATATTTGGTAAAGATCGGACGATCGAGCGCGTGGATGCTTCGGATTTCGCATCTGTCGCCGGAGCGATCAAACTTGCAAAACCGGACGTTGTTGTCAATTCTATAGGCATCGTAAAGCAGAAAGCAGCATCGAAGAATATCGAAGAAATGCTTTCGGTTAATTCGATCTTTCCGCATAAACTTGCGTTACTTGGAAAGCAAAATGGTTTTCGCCTTATCACGATTAGCACCGATTGTGTTTTCTCAGGCTCTAAGGGAAATTATTCGGAAAATGACGTTGCCGACGCTCTTGATCTGTATGGACAAAGCAAGCGTTGGGGCGAGATCGATGAACCAAATTGCCTCACGATCAGGACGTCAATCATCGGTCGTGAATTATTAACGAACCACGGCCTTGTCGAATGGATGATCTCGCAAAAAGGGAAATCGGTTAACGGATATGCAAAAGCTATATTTTCGGGCTTTCCAACAACGTGCTTTGCCGATATAATTGTTGATATAGTTGAGAATCACCAGTCGCTTTCGGGCGTTTACCATGTTTCAAGCGAGCCGATCAGCAAATTCGAACTTTTGAATATTATTAATGACACGTTCAAACTCGGCGTGGAAGTTAAACCATTTTCGGATTTCGAGATAGACCGCAGCCTTGATTCGACCGGATTTCGCAACGCAACCGGTTTTTCTTCACAAAGCTGGTCTAAAATGATAGAAAAAATGGCGGCGGACACGACGCCGTATGATAAATGGAAAAACAACAAACGTTAGAAGGAAAACGAATTCTGGTAACCGGCGGCACCGGATCACTCGGGCAAACGCTTGTGAAGCGCCTGTTTTCGGGCGAAATGGGCAGACCGGCCGGCATTACGGTTTTTTCGCGCGATGAAGCAAAGCAGCACTATATGCGGCTCGCGCATCTTCGCCAAGACGCGGCTACCGACGACGTTATTTACCAAAACGCACACGACCTTTTGCGCTTCCGCATCGGCGATGTACGCGATTACTCTGCTGTTTGTTCTGCTTTGCGCGGGGCCGATGTTGTATTTCACGCGGCAGCATTAAAACAAGTCCCATCATGTGAATATTTTCCATTCGAAGCAGTTTTGACCAACATCATCGGGGCGGAGAATATTGCGCGGGCGATAAGGGAAAACAACCTGCCGATCGAGACGGTTGTCGGCATCTCGACCGATAAAGCGTGTAAACCGATAAACGTGATGGGAATGACCAAGGCTCTTCAGGAACGCATCCTGATCGAGGCGAACCGGTCATGTCCGCAGACAAAATTTGTGTGCGTGCGATATGGAAATGTCGTTGCATCCCGCGGGTCGATCGTGCCCTTGTTTCTGGAACAGATCGAAAATGGTAAGTCCGTTACAGTAACTCTTCCGGAAATGACGCGGTTTCTGCTTACGTTGGATCGGGCGGTTGATACCGTATTTGGCGCTATCACATCCGGCGGACGCGGTGAAACCTACGTCCCAAAAGTCAGTTCCGCGAATATTACGGATGTTGCGAAAGCATTGATGGGCAGCAAAGACCTGCCGATCGCTTATACGGGAATCCGACCCGGCGAAAAAGTGCACGAAATAATGGTTTCCGAAGAAGAATGTTTCCGCACCGTCGAACGAAACGGATTTTACGTGATCCTTCCGGTTTTGCCGGAAATTCGTGAGCAGACAGATTTTGTTCAGGCACTCGAATCCGAGTATTCCTCAAAGGACGGAAACCTTTCGATCGATGAACTTCGGGAGCTGCTAAAAACCGCCAATGCCGAGATCGAGAAATTCATTGCTGCGGCAGTCTAAAGAAACATTTACCGGCCTATGAAAGTTTTAACGATTTTCGGCACGCGGCCTGAGATAATTCGTCTCTCGATTATAGTCAAACTGCTTGACGCTAAATGCGAACACGTTACCGTACACACCGGTCAGAATTTCCACGAAAACCTAAGCAAAGTTTTCTTCGACGAACTTAACATTCGTGCGCCGGATCATGAACTTGATATTAAGGGACGCTCTTTTGGCGAACAGGTCGGGCAGCTTTTTTCGCGCATCGAAAATATTTTTGACACCGTTAACCCCGATCGAGTTCTAATTCTTGGTGATACTAACAGCGCGCTTTCTGCAATTATCGCCGCACGGCGGCGAATTCCGGTTTTCCATATGGAAGCGGGCAACCGCTGCTATGATGACCGCGTGCCGGAAGAGGTAAATCGTCGGATAATAGATCATTCCAGTTCGATCTTGCTGCCTTATACAGAGCGAAGCAAAGAAAATCTAGTTCGCGAGGGAATCGAACGCGAACGCATTTTTGTTACCGGCAATCCGATATTCGAGGTACTCGAATATTATCGAGAAAATATAGATACAAATACGATTCTTTCTGAGCTTTCATTGCAGCCGAAGTCGTACTTTCTCGCAACGATTCACCGCGCTGAAAATGTCGATAATGGCGAAAAGCTTAGGTCGATCTTTCAAGCTTTCGAAAATATTTCGACAGAGTTCAAGATGCCGATGCTTGTCAGCGTTCACCCGCGGACTGCGGAAAAGCTTTCGAAATACGGAATCACAATAGATCAAGAAAAAATTCGGTTGATCGACGCAATGCCTTTTTTTGCTTTCGTGAATCTCGAAAATAACGCCTTCATGGTACTGACAGACAGCGGTACCGTGCAGGAGGAATGCGCGATATTCGGCGTTGCCAATGTTACCGTTCGCGACGTTACGGAAAGACCCGAAACTATCGAATGCGGCAGTAATATTATCGGCGGATGTACGGTGGACTCAATCATTTCGTCGGCGAGGATCGCCGCTTCGAATTCTGGGTCGTGGAACGCACCCGATGAGTATCTTCAAGCGAATGTTTCGCAGACCGTCTGCAATATAGTGCTCGGCCATTTGAGCCGACGCGAACATCATTAGTCGGCCGCCTATGAAAAAACGGGTACTGATATTTTGCGATTCGTATCTGCCCGGCTATCTGGGCGGCGGCGGAATGTGGGCTGTCTTTAACATTGCCGACAGGCTTAAAGACAAATTCGAGTTTTTTATTATTACCCGAGATTGCGACGGCAAACTCGATCAAACGCCGTTCGTTCATGCACGGCGCGACGTGTGGAATGTTCGACCTGAGGCCCAAGTGTTCTACGCATCGCCTGCCAAACTGGATCGAGCGACCTTTGAAACACTGATAGACGAAATTAAACCGAACGTTATCTATTTAAATAGCGTCTTCAGCTATGTCTGTCGAAAATTTCTATTTACCCGCCGCCGGAGCGACTCGATTAAAGCCCCGCTCATCATTGCCCCGTGCGGCGAGTTCGCCGCCGCCGCTCTAAATATTAAGTCCGCAAAAAAACGTTCGTTCCTCGCGTTCGCGCGCCTTTACGATCTTTTTAAAGGTGCGCGTTGGAAAGCATCTTCAAGAAACGAAAGAGAAGAGATCGAAAATATTGTCGAATCGGGAGCTGAAATATTTCAGGTTTCGGAGCTTGCGCCTGATGTCCTTTTGCCGGCTTTTTCTGTCGATCAGAAACCCGTAAAAGAATCTGGTTCCGCAAGGCTAATTTATTTTTCTCGAATCACGCCAAAAAAAAATCTGCATTTTCTTCTTGATTTCCTGGGTGGAATTACAAGCGGTGCCATAAATCTTGATATTGTCGGGCCGTCCGATGATGAAGATTATTTGGATAAATGTCGCCGGGCGGCTGCAGATATGCCCCCAAATATTTCGGTAAATTTTCGAGGCGGAAAAAAATATGAGGCCGGATTGCAGTCATTGGTAGAAAGTCATTTTTTAATTCTTCCAACTCTCAGCGAAAACTTCGGTTATGTGGTTATCGAAGCCTTGGCCGCCGGTTGCCCGGTCATTACAAGTGACCAGGTGGATTGGCGTTCGATCGACGAAACGGGAATTGTCCGCCGGATACCATTGGCCGCTGCGGATCGATGGCGGATCGCAATCGAAGAG
>JBOGOW010000358.1:0-4287 GCA_050748285.1 Pyrinomonadaceae bacterium | reverse complement strand
ACAGCCCTTGGGATCACTTGCCGAGCGGAAAAGCTTCGCTTTTCCGGCCCTATCTTACTTAAAAATTTTCTTGCGGCTGCGCCGCCATCTGTGAAAAAGCGGCAAAGCCACATAAGATCATTTAAAACCCTCCCGGAAAAGCCTAGCTTTTCCGCTCGGCGAAAAGAAATTTTTTACGGCGTCATTTGTGGTCATAACGAATGAACCGCGCCCTTGTGTTAATCTATCGGCATTATGGCAAATGAACGGCGGGAGAGGTTTGAGACTTCGTCGGGGATCGAACTTCCCTCGGATTTCAATCCTGAAAACACGACTGCGTTGAATTACGCTGACGATCTTGGGGCGCCGGGCGAGTTTCCTTACACGCGCGGCGTTCGCAGGAGCATGTATCGCGGGCGGTTTTGGACGATGCGGCAATATGCGGGTTTTGCGACGGCGGCGGAATCGAACGTGCGATACAAATATCTCCTGTCGCAGGGGACGACGGGTTTGAGCGTGGCGTTCGACCTGCCGACGCAGATCGGGCTTGATTCGGACGATCCGCTTTCTTCCGGCGAGGTCGGCAAGGTCGGCGTCGCCATCGACAGTGTTCACGATATGCTGACGCTGCTCGATGGAATTCCGCTCGATAAAGTTACGACCTCGATGACGATAAACGCAACGGCTTCAACGCTTTTATGTCTGTATTTGGCAGTGGCGAAAAAGCAAAACGTGCCGTTCGATAAGGTCGGCGGGACGATCCAGAACGACATTCTCAAAGAATACATCGCACGCGGAACATATATTTTTCCGCCGAAACCGTCGCTTCGCCTTATCACCGACACGTTCGCATTCTGTGCTGCCGAGGTGCCGAATTGGAATACCATTTCGATCTCCGGCTACCACATCCGCGAAGCAGGTTCGACCGCCGCGCAGGAACTTGCGTTTACGCTCGCCGACGCGATCTGTTATGTGCAGGCCGCGATCGACGTCGGGCTTGAGGTCGATAAATTTGCGCCGAGGCTTTCGTTCTTTTTTAATTCGCACAATAATCTGCTCGAAGAGATCGCAAAATTCCGCGCCGCACGGCGTTTGTGGGCTCGCATTATGCGAGATCGTTTCAATGCGAAAGATCCGAAGTCGCTGATGCTTCGCTTTCATACACAGACCGCAGGTTCGACATTGACGGCGCAGCAGCCGGAAGTAAATATTGTTCGCACGACGATTCAGGCTCTCGCTGCCGTGCTCGGCGGGACGCAAAGCCTGCATACGAATTCTATGGACGAGGCTCTCGGCCTTCCAACTGAAAATGCCGCCCGCATCGCGCTTCGCACGCAGCAGGTGATCGCACATGAATCGGGCGTGGCCGACACCGTCGATCCGCTTGCAGGCAGCTATGCTATCGAGGAACTTACCAGCCAACTCGAAGTCGCCGCAGTTGAATATATTGAAAAAATCGACGCAATAGGCGGCATGCTGCGTGCGATCGAGACCGGTTATGTTCAAACCGAAATACAGGACGCGGCTTACGAATATCAGCGTGCGGTCGAGACCGAAAATGCGATCGTCGTCGGCGTGAATAAGTTTCAGGAAGAGAACGAAGAGCCGATCCCGATTCTTTCGATCGACGAACAGGTTGAACGCGATCAGGTCGAACGCACGCAGGCCGTCCGCGAAAATCGCGATTCGGTGGCGGCGGAAAATGCCGTAAATGCGCTCCGTGAAGCCGCCAATGGAACCGAGAATCTACTGCCGCGAATACTCGCCTGCGTCGAGGCAGAAGTAACGGTGGGCGAGATAAGTCATTGTCTTAGAAAGGTTTGGGGCGAATACCGCGAGGCCGTTACCGTTTAATTTCGCTCCAAAAATCAACACTTCATATCGAACTTTTTCAACAATACTGCTGTTAAACTGTGTTATACTTCCAGTGAGGCCTCCCACGCCTTACACCTTCCTGCCTTCACTTCACTTACCGTAATGGAACAACTAAATCAATTCCTTCAGGAACTCATTTCGACCTCCGGCTACGAGCTTCATCTTGAGCCGAACAAAAATCCGTACGTGATCAACGCAAGCGGTCAAACAGATATCGCGTCGTCGCCGATGGCAAGCACGCAGATCAGCATGATGGTCTTCCCGCTGATACCCAATGAAATTAAGCAGGAACTGCCGAACCAGCCAGAGATCGATTTTGTCCACCCGCATAATTTGGGCGAGTTCGGATTCAATGTGCAAAAATCGCCGGCAGGTTTTATGGTTACCGTGCGTCCGATTCCCGGTAAGACAACACCGGACGAGACGATGAATGAGACGCAGCCGGCGCCCGAATTATTCAATGTTCCCGGCGTTGCCGCGCCGCAGACGATCCAGATCGAAAGCACGACCGCATCAAGCGAACCCGCGCCGCTTTTCGAATTACCGCAGGAAGAAAAGTTGGAAGCAGAAAGCAACAACGGCGGCATGCTGCCAGAGGTTGTCTCGGCAAACGATCCGCAATTTCAGACAATGTTTTCCGACACGGCGACTTACGAGCCGCCCGGACGCCGCGACGATTTCAATTTCGACGCCAACGGACAACAGGCACCGGTTGAATCACATCCGAACGCTCACGAATCGGTGGTAGAGCTGCCGTCTGCTGACCGACGTTCGACCGAGCGCCGCAAACATGACGCGTTATCGGCCGCGCGTATGGACGCCCTCTTCAAACTGATGGCCGAGGTCGGAGCATCCGACCTGCATCTTTCGGTCTCGATGCCGCCGATGATCCGCAAGGACGGCAAGATTCAAAGGCTGGAATGCAGCGAAACTGAATTGACCGAAGAATCGATGCGCGAGCTTATCACCTCGATCATGCCTGTCAAGAATCTGGAAGAATTTGCGACGCGCAACGACACCGATTTTGCATACGAGATCGAAGACCTGGCGCGATTTCGCTGCAACGTGTTTCGCGACCGCAAGGGCATGGGCGGCGTTTTTCGAATCATCCCGGCGAAAATGACGACGGCCGATCAGCTTGGGCTTTCAAAAGCCATATTGGATCTTTGCGACCTTTCGAAAGGTTTGGTGGTCGTAACCGGGCCGACCGGTTCCGGGAAATCGACGACGCTGTGTGCGATGGTCAATGAGATCAATATGCAGCGCGAGGATCACATCATTACGATCGAAGACCCGATCGAGTTCGTGCATGAAAATATCAAGTGTCTGGTAAATCAGCGTGAGGTTCACAACCACACCGATTCGTTCAAAGACGCGCTTCGTGCTGCGCTTCGCGAAGACCCGGACATCTTGCTCGTCGGCGAAATGCGGGATCTTGAGACGATCTCCATCGCAATCGAAACCGCCGAAACCGGCCATCTCGTTTTTGGAACTTTGCACACTACGACCGCTGCATCGACCGTTGACCGCATCATCGATCAATTCCCCGCCGACCGCCAACAGCAGATACGCGTGATGCTTTCAGAATCGCTAAAAGGCGTGATCGCACAAACCCTGCTGCCAAAGATCGGCGGCGGCCGCGTTGCGGCGCTCGAAGTTTTGATCGTAACACCGGCGATCAGCAATCTGATCCGCGAAGGCAAAACGTTCCAAATTCCATCGGCAATGCAGACGGGAAAAACTCACGGAATGATGATGCTCAACGATTCGCTTTACGACCTGGTCAAGAACAAGATCGTCGAACCAAAAGACGCATACATCAAGGCAGTTGACAAGACAGGTTTCGAGGCAATGCTGACGAAAGGCAAATTTAAGATTTAAGGTGGACAGAAAAGCCGGTCAATTGATTGCAATGCTCTTATGCAGCGATTGGCCGTCGCCGTCTCACTTTTTTCAGATCAGCCTTCTCTTTATTTTCGGCAGTCTGAAGATCGACGCGCATTTGCAAATTAAGCCAGAAACCCGGTGAATTACCAAAATATTTAGCAAGCCGGAGTGCCGTGCTCGGCGTAAGACCGCGTTTACCCGAGACGATCTCGTTCACGCGTTGAAACGGAACAAGGATAGCATCAGCGAGTTCCTTCTGGGTCAAACCCATTGGAACCAGAAAGTCCTCACGCAAGATTTCGCCAGGGTGAGTCGCCGGTCGATTTGTCGGTACTTTGATCATAATTCTAATCCTGATGGCTCAATGGTAATCGACTATTTCCACTTCGTCAGCGCCGTTTTTGCTCCATCTGAAGCAAATCCGAAATTGGTCATTGATTCTAATGCTGTATTGACCGACTCGATCAGCCTTTAAGGCCTCAAGTCGATTTCCGGGCGGCACGCGAAGATCGTTTAAGTCTGTCGCCGAATCGATCTGGTCGAGTT
>JBOGOW010000357.1:0-4288 GCA_050748285.1 Pyrinomonadaceae bacterium | reverse complement strand
AAAAAAGGAAACGGCCGTTGCCGATAATCAAGGTGGTGGCCAGCGCGGCGGCGGTGGTGGCGGAGGTCAACGCGGCGGCGGCGGAAACCTCGGTGGCGGTGGATTTGGCGGTGGCGGAGGTCGCGGCGGCGGCGGCGGTTTCGGCGGCGGTGATGGTGGCCGGAAGCCCTATAATCTGAACTTCAGCGTTCAGGTTACCAATTTGTTCAATAATGTGAACTTCGCGTCGCCGATCGGCAATTTGTCCTCCAGCCGTTTTGGAGAAGTTACTTCGACGCAGGGCGGTTTCGGCGGCTTTGGCGGTTTCGGCGGCGGCGGCGGTCCCAATCGACGTGCTGAACTTCAGATGCGTTTTAGTTGGTAAGTTCCTTCTGGTTTGATTATTCTGTTTAGGGATCGGAGGTAAACGGCTGATCCCTATTTTGCATCTATACAGACTTATGAAATTTTTTATTGTTCTTGCTACTTTGCTTTTTGGAACGCTTTCGCTTTCAGCTCAGCCCAAGCCCGCGACGGCGGCGGATAATTTTGACGCCGAACGTCAGTTGGCAAAACTCGCGGTCGAAGCACACGGCGGGGACAAGTTTCGCGCGATGAAATCGCTTGTTCTCAACGGGTCGGTGGATGTTACGGCATCGACATTCCCGCAGCCGATTCCGGCAACATTTGTGATGATATTTGCCGGCGATAAATATCGCGTAGAGATCAACAATCCCTTCCAGCCGTTGAGACAGGCATTTGACGGAACAAATACCGTTACGTCGATCGCGAACGGCTTCACGCTGCCGCCGTTTAACCGAGTCGGCTTTCCCGTGCTTCAACGCATCGGCGATCCGGGATTTATCGTTACGTCGATTCCGGGCAATAAGAAAAAGAAAGCATTTCGGGTTACGACATCCGAGGGATACGTTACGGATTTTTATCTCGATGAGAAAACGAATCAGGTGAAAAGTTACGATTCGACCTATGCTGTGAACGGCAGAACTGTAAAGACTTCAGCGGAGATCGACAAGGTAAAAGTTATAGACGGCGTAACGATTCCTGAAAAATATGTTCAGAGATTCGACCTGGATCAACTTACGTTTTACGCCGCATTCAATGCAAAGGGCGTGAAGGTAAATACCGAGGTCGAGAACGATGTGTTTACAAAAGTGAATTGACACTACCGCGGGCGAACCGGCTCGTTTTCCACCAATCAATGGTTTGCCCGATCCCTTCTTCCAGCCCGACAAGCTTTTCGTAGCCGAACCATTCGCGGGCGCGCGTATTATCCGCCTGCGAATGCTTTACGTCGCCGAGTCGTTCGCTTTCATAGATCGGGT
This sequence comes from Pyrinomonadaceae bacterium, assembly GCA_050748285.1. Lineage (GTDB taxonomy): Bacteria > Acidobacteriota > Blastocatellia > Pyrinomonadales > Pyrinomonadaceae > OLB17. The sequence continues at coordinate 2,966 of JBOGOW010000357.1, read as the reverse complement.
CGGCGTCATTTCTACCGGTTACTTTCCGCATTACTTCAACAAGTTGATTGAGAGAAACGCGCTCACCGTTCGCAACGTTTGCGACGCCGCCGAGACCGTTCGAGGCTTGCGCGGCTTTTATGTTGGCGTCTGTCACGTTTTTGATGAACGTAAAGTCACGCGTCTGTTCGCCGTCGCCGTAGATAACGGGCTGGCCGCCTTTCATAAACGCGTCGATGAACCGGGATATCACGCCGGAATATTGCGACGACGGATTTTGCCGCGGGCCGAACACGTTGAAGTAGCGAAGGCTAAGAGTTTCGAGGCCGTAAACCTGATGAAAAACGCGGCAGTAATATTCGCCGACTAATTTCGCGGCAGCGTAAGGAGAGAGCGGTTCGGGCGCCATCGTTTCAACCTTTGGCAATACCATCTGATCGCCGTAGGCCGAACTCGATGCTGCATATATCAGCCGCCTGACCCCGCTTTCCTTTGCCTTGAGGAGCAGGTTGAAAGTTCCGTTTACGCACGCCTGATGCGTTTCCAGCGGGTCGGCAACCGAGCGCGGAACGCTCGGGAGCGCGGCTTGATGAAATACAATTTCCACGCCGTCGAGAGCTTTTTTCAAAACATCATCGTCGTTTATGTCGCCCTCAAAAAAATCAAAATCTCCGCTGATCTCATCAAGATTTTCGCGAAAGCCGGTAACGAAATTATCGATGATCGAAACACGCGCACCATGACACAGAAGTTCGTCGGCGAGATTCGAACCGATAAATCCGGCACCGCCGGTGATCAAAACTTTTGTAGAGATCGACATTGCAAAAAATGATGCTATCGGCCAACGCCGATGTATTCAAATCCCATCGCCTTTATTTCCGCCGGTTCATAGATATTTCTCAGATCGGCGATCTTAGGCGCGTTCAAAAGCTGTTTCACTTTTTCGAGGTCGAGGGCGCGAAACTGATTCCATTCTGTAACTATCACCATTGCGTCGGCGCCCGAGATCGCATCATACTCGTCTTCGGCATATTCGACGCCGTTGATAAAATGCTTCGCCTCTTTCATCGCGACCGGATCGAACGCCCGAACCGTCGCGCCTTTTTCGATCATTTTATGGATGATATCGATCGACGGCGATTCGCGCATATCGTCGGTTTCGGGTTTGAAAGAAAGGCCGAGCACGCCGATTTTTTTACCGGCAAGATCGCCAACGAGTTTCTCGATCTTTGGGATCATCGCTTCACGCTGACGTTCATTGGCTTCGATAACCGCATCGACGATACGTGTTTCAACTTTGAACTGATCGGCAACGGTCGTCAGCGCACGCGTGTCTTTCGGAAAACACGAACCGCCGTAGCCCGGACCAGGATGAAGGAATTTGCGGCCGATGCGGTTGTCCATTCCCATTCCGCGTGCAACATCGTGAACATCGCAGCCTATTGCATCGCAAAGGTTTGCGATCTCATTTATAAACGTGATCTTTGTCGCGAGAAATGCGTTCGCGGCGTATTTGATAAGTTCGGCGGCTTCGAGCGAGGTGAAGACGAGCGGCGTTTCGATCAAATGAAGAGGACGATAAAGGTCCTTCATTACCGAGATCGCCTCGGGTTCATTGCTGCCGATAACAACGCGGTCGGGGCGCATAAAATCTTCGATCGCCGCACCTTCGCGAAGAAATTCGGGATTCGATGCAACGCCGAAATCCGTCTGTGTTTTCAAATTTTCACTAACGAATTTGCGAAGCCATTCGCCGGTCCCAACCGGCACCGTGGATTTGGTAACAAGTACCTTATAGCCGTTCATCGCCTCGGCGACGTCCTTTGCGGCCTGCTGATAGAAACTCATATCCGGCGAGCCGTCATCTTTCGGAGGCGTTCCGACAGCGAAGAAAACGACTTTCGCGTTTTCTACTGCCGACGCGATGTCCGTCGTGAAATGGAGCCTTCCGTCGCGGATGTTTCGCTCAACTATTTGGTCAAGTCCTGGTTCGTAAATCGGAATTTCGCCATTGTTCAGTCCGTCGATCTTCGAACTATCGACGTCAACACATATGACATCCACACCGAATTCCGAAAAACACGCTCCTGTAACCAAACCGACGTAACCGGTACCAATAACTGCTATCTGCATAAATCTAATTTAGTTCGCAATACAAAGAAATGCGAGCCACATTATAAAAATATGGCCCGCAATCTAAAAACATTCAAAGTTGATCTACAAATTTTAACGAGTAGGGCTGACTACGATAACTTCGCCGCCATCATCCGGATCTCTCTTTTTGACGCCATAAAACACCGCAACACCGGCAACACCGATCACCGCAAGCCATACCCAAAGACCGCCTACTTTAAGCGCAGGAGCCGAGTCAGGACGCAAGCACGGTTTGCAGCCCGTCTGCGAAAGATTGCCGGCGGTTGCAGACGTTCCGGCCGCCACCTGACGGTCAGCCGTTCCTTCACGAAGTGTAACAAGGCCGGTCGTGGCGTCAACGTGCGAATGCGAACACTCTACTTCGACGAGGAAAGAATCTGCCTGTCCAGCGTCCGCGATCACGGTTGCGTCTTTTGTCGTAACCGTCGCGGCAACGCCCGGTGCGTTCGAAACGCGAACCTTGCCCGACGACAACATTCCGACGATGCCGGAAGCCGAAAAATTAAGTACCAAATTCGAGTCTGCTAAAACTTCGACCCGACCGGTTTTGCCGAGGCTGATGACCGCACTTGAATTGGCTCCGGTTACTATCGTGCTGCCGGATAAGATGGTGGAATTCGAGATTGCGTTTTGGCCGTTAACGCTGACCTGTCCCGAAACGGTGATCTCCGCCGTTACGTCCTTTGGAATCGCCAAAGCTACCATCGAATAGGTACACAGTATCGCAAGGGCAGTGAAAGTTGTAGTTATTTTACGAAAACTATTTTTTCCGAGCATCTGATTTAATCTCCTCCTGAAACAATCCCCAATAATTCCGTGGTATTGTGTGAAAT
>JBOGOW010000356.1:0-4294 GCA_050748285.1 Pyrinomonadaceae bacterium | reverse complement strand
ACGTACGGGCTTGTGCATTTTTTTGCAAAAGCCCGCGTGTAAACAAGGGCGGTACGCGCATCGTCGGAGGAAAGCGTTTGGCGGCTAAGTAAACATCGCCTCGATTCAATTCGTTACCTCATCGCGTTCAGCAATTGCATCGAGGCCGGCTTCCATCAGGTTTTCGTCTAAATCGAATTCCGTGCCTCCAAATTCTGCTGCATATCGGGCGATCATTTGGTCCTTTTCCTCGTCGGGTAATTCGTCAGTTCGCGACGCAATAAAATCAACAAAATCTTCGACCTCGGAAATTCTCCGGTGCGGAAGGGCGTTTATCTTTTCCATCAACCTTTCCTGCGTTATCATAAATGCAAAATACCAAATGTCATTGATTTTAAAAATGCTTTTGTATCGGTCAGATCCAGTAGTTGCGGTCGAGGGAGCGGTATTTTATGGCTTCGCCGATGTGGGTGGAATCGATGTTCGGGCTGACGGCGAGGTCGGCGATGGTTCGGTAGAGGAGCACCATATACTTGAAACATAGTTCAGGCAAATCTTTCCACGCCTGCTTTTCGGGCAGCTTTGATCAATTTGTAATCGAGGGTTGCGAGCGGTATGTCGAGCCGCAGGGCGAGTTCAAGATAGGAGGCGTCGTAGGCCGTTAATTTGAATCGGCGGGCGAGATCGAGCGTATCGGATAGCGAACGCGAAAGTGTCTCATCATCGACGACGATGTCCAAATCATTGATCAACTCCAAAGACTCCTTGGTGCGGGCTTGCGAAAGGAACCCATTTGCTTCGGCGCGTACAAGTACGTTTGCGGCCTCAAGTCCCCAGATCCCGGGCACCGCGGCGGTTTGTCGCTTAATCGCGGCAAGCACCTTATCGGCATAGGCCAAGTCGGATGAATTGCCGTCGTCGAAGAACCATCGCGCAGCGACCGAGTTGTCGAGAACGAAGTTCAATCACGACCCTCCTCGATAAGTTCTCTAATGTTCACGCCTTTGATCCGGCCTTCGCGGCGCATGAATTCTTGCATTCGTTTGACGGCCAGAGCCTTATTCTTCAAGCGCGCCACCTCGCTCGGAACCAGATCTGCAACGGGTTCGCCGCGATTGGTGATCGTAAAGCTTTTTCCCTTTTTTACCTGCCGAAGCAGTTCGGGCAGCTTTGTTTTTGCTTCGTAAGAACCGATCTCTGTTTTCATATCGATCACCTCAATCCATATAGACCAGTATATTAGACCAGTCTATTGAAATTAAGTCAAGCCCAGTAATTTCGGTCAAGAGAGCGATAGTTGATCGCTTCGCTAATGTGGGTTTGGTCGATATTTTCATTGCCGGCGAGGTCGGCGATTGTTCGTGAGACTTTCAGGATACGGTCGTGGGCGCGAGCGGAGAGGCCTTGTTTGTGCATCGCTTTTTCGAGTAAAGCCTCGCTTTCCGTGTCGAGCGCGCAATGCTTGCGTATCTGCGCCGGAGTCATTGCCGAATTTGAAAAAACTCCGCCGCCGTTTGGAGCTCCGCCTTTAGGCGGCGAGGCGTTGAATCGCGCGAGCTGAATCTCGCGTGCGCGAATGACGCGTGAGCGAACCAATTCGGACGATTCAGCGCTTTCCGGACCGCGCCCGCGAAGCTCGTTAAATTTTACCGCCGGAACATCGATGTGAATGTCGATGCGATCCATCAGCGGGCCGGAAATTTTTCCGACGTATCGCTGGATCATAGGCGGCGAGCATTTACATTCGCGCGACGAGCCGAAGTAGCCGCACGGACACGGATTCATCGACGCGACCAAAGTAAAATTTGCCGGAAAAGTCAGCGACGAAGCGGCACGTGAGATCGTAACCTGTTTGTCTTCCATCGGCTGGCGAAGAACTTCCAATACGCTGCGGTCGAATTCCGGTAATTCGTCAAGAAATAAAACACCGAGATGCGCTAGCGAAACTTCGCCGGGCCGCGGCACCGAACCGCCCCCGATCAAACCCGCCTGCGAAACCGTGTGATGCGGCGATTTGAAGGGCCGTTCAACAACCAGACCCGACTTTCCGGTCAACCCCGCAACGGAATGAATCTTCGTAATTTCAAGAGCTTCTTCAAATTCCAGCGGCGGCAAGATCGTCGGCAAACGTTTTGCGAGCATCGTCTTGCCCGAACCGGGCGGGCCGATGAACAGAATGTTATGGCCGCCTGCGGAGGCGACTTCGAGCGCCCGTTTCGCCGTCTTTTGCCCGCGAACTTCCGAGAAATCGAATTGATATTTTCCTTCTGCGGATTTCAATTCGGAAATATCAAGCCGCGTTGGCGGAATGCGTGTCGGCACGCCGTCGATCAAGTCCTGCGTGAGCGATGCAGCCTCGCGGAGATCGCGAACCGGATAAACGTCAACGCCCTGAACGACCGCCGCTTCCTTTGCATTTTCCTCGGGGACAAGCAGGTTCTTGATGCCGTTCGTGCGCGCGGTCAGCGCAATCGAAAGCGCGCCGCGAACGGGCCGCACTCGGCCATCAAGCGAAAGCTCGCCGATGCTCATCGTCGCGTCGAGAGTTTCGGCATTGCCGAGATCGCCGTTCGCACCCAAAATACCGAGAGCGATCGGCAGGTCGAAACTCGCGCCTTCTTTGCGGAGATCTGCGGGAGCGAGATTTATCGTCACCTTATGAAACGGAAAAAAGAAACCGCTGTTTGAGATGGCGGCGCGAATGCGCTCGCGCGATTCGCGCACGGCGGTGTCCGGCAAACCGACGACGATCACGGTCGGACCGTCGTTCTCGCCAGCCTTTGGCTGCAGGTTGACCTCGATATCGACCGTAAGTGCATCTATGCCGTAAACGGCCGCCGACTGTGTTAGGAAAAGCATAAAATGTTCGCTGAAATTACGTGAATTTTAGCTGAAAACTCGCATAATTGGAAAACTTGGCGGAGAAATATCGTAAAATCGGAATAATTTCTCTTTACCTTTGCATTAAATGGCTATAAACTCGTTAGCAGTTGAAGCAACCGTTATTTGCAGGAGGGGCATCATAGGCAGGAAGAAGTACTTAAAAACTACGACCAACCTTTTGGGAGTTTCTATGGATTCGACCTCAGCGGCTATTGAAACGACTGCCGTATTTGGATTTGAGGACGCGACAGCCGAGATCTCGGTTGCCGGTGTTTCTGTTGCAAAAGCAGAGATCGCCGTCTCGGATGATCTGACGGATATCGAGCTTTGCCGGCTTGCCTCGAATAACAACCTCGCCGCGTTCGAGATAATTTATCAGCGCTATCACCGCCGCACATACGCGCTCTGCCTTCGAATGACGAACAGCCAGACCGAGGCTGAAGACCTCACGCAGGAAGTTTTCATCCAGCTATTCCGCAAGATCAGCAGCTTTCGCGGAGATTCTGCATTCTCGACGTGGCTCCATCGGCTTACCGTAAATCAGGTTTTGATGTATTTCCGCCGCCGCTGCGTTAAAAATGAAAAAGTTTCCGACGATGGCGAAATGCCCGAACAGACCGTTACCGGAACTGCGAATCCGAACCGCATGCAGGTCATCGACCGCATCGCATTGAAGAATGCGATCGCCCAGCTGCCGACCGGCTACAAGAGCGTTTTTGTGCTTCACGATGTTCACGGTTATGAGCATGAAGAGGTCGCGCGGCGAATGGGAATATCGGTCGGCACGTCGAAATCGCAGCTTCACAAAGCGCGTTTGAAACTGCGCGGATTGCTTTTGCGGGAATCGGCTTAACAATATCTAAAAAAAACGGACACGAACATTGCCCTTGCTTGTTCGTGTTTATTTTTTAGTCCGACTGAATATGGCTAAAAAATGTATGTAAAAGGCAACTTTTCAATGGAAAGTCTAATCTATTAGTATTGAAAATACTACGAAATTCACGTTTCGGTATTCGGGCCTGTTTTTAAGGCGAAAGGTTATGAATTGCAGTGATTGTCAGGAAAAATTGAGCAAATTTATCGACGGAGATATTCCGGGCGTGGAATCGGGGTCTGTGGCAGATCATCTTGCGATCTGCGCGGAATGCACTTTGCTTCGCGATGATCTTGCCGAAATTCTTGCCCAATGCCGCGAGGGAGAAACCGGTGAAATCTTACCGCCGAACCCGGACGCGCTTTGGCGGCGGATCAATAATTTGATCGAGAGCGAGCTTCCTGCTGAAATTCCAATTCGAGACGAACCCAAGGGTTGGTTTGCCCGCGGTTGGAATCTGACGTTTTCGCAAGCCGGTGCGGCGGTTTTATGTATCGCCCTGATAAGTTCGCTGCTTACGGTCGTCGGCATTCGAAATTATTTCGCGCCGCCGGGCAA
>JBOGOW010000355.1:0-4347 GCA_050748285.1 Pyrinomonadaceae bacterium | reverse complement strand
GCTCGATTAAAAAATGGAACGCGGACATTCCTGTCCGCTCAGATTCTATTGCGGACTGGAATGTCCGCGTTCCGTATGTTTCAGAAAATTCTGATCGCAAATCGAGGAGAGATCGCCTGCCGCGTTATTCGCGCCTGCCGCGAGATGAATATCGCGACCGTCGCGGTCTATTCTGATGCGGACGCGGCGGCACTGCACGTCCGCATGGCCGACGAGGCATTTCATATCGGTTCGCCGCCGTCGAACGAAAGCTATCTGGTTGCGGAAAAAGTGATCGCGGTCGCAAAGCAAGCAGGTGTCGACGCGATACATCCGGGCTACGGATTTCTCTCGGAAAATGCGAATTTTGTTCGTCAGGTAGCCGATGCCGGAATAACTTTTATAGGTCCGCCGCCGGAAGCGATGGATGCGATGGGCGGAAAGATCTCCGCTCGCAAGATCGCAATCGAGGCCGGCGTTCCGGTAGTTCCGGGGACGACCGAGCCTTTGAAATCACTCGAGGATGCGCAAAAAACCGCTGCGGAGATCGGCTATCCGATAATGTTAAAGGCCTCGGCGGGCGGCGGCGGCAAAGGCATGCGGCTCGTGAATTCGGCTGATGAATTGAAGTCGGCATACGAGAATTCGCGCGCCGAATCGCTTGCGAGCTTTGGCGATGATGCCGTCTATGTGGAAAAGGCCGTCGTTAGGCCGAGGCATATCGAGATACAAATATTCTCCGATACACACGGCAATCACGTCCATCTCGGTGAGCGGGAATGTTCGATACAGAGACGGCATCAAAAGGTGATCGAAGAAGCGCCGTCACCGATAAATTCCGCCGAACTCCGCGAGAAGATGGGCGAGTGCGCCGTAAAGGTCGCTCGAGCCGTAAACTACGTCGGTGCGGGAACCGTCGAATTTCTGGTCTCCGATCTTGACCGGTCATTCTATTTTTTGGAAATGAATACGCGGCTTCAAGTAGAGCATCCGGTAACCGAACTTGTTACGGGAATAGACCTCGTTCGCGAACAGATTCGCGTTGCGGATGGAAGCGAACTTTCGTTTACGCAGTCTGATATTGAAATTAAAGGCCATGCGATCGAATGCCGCATTTACGCCGAAGACCCGGACAATAATTTTCTGCCTTCGCCGGGCAGGATCACACGGCTTCGGGTGCCGCAAGGTCCGGGTGTCCGCGATGACGGCGGCGTATATGATGGCGCCGAAGTTTCGATCTATTACGACCCGATGATCTCGAAATTCGCCGTTTGGGGACGCGATAGAACGGAGGCGATCGGCCGAATGAAACGTGCTCTCGCTGAGTATCAGATCGGCGGAATAAAAACGACGCTGCCCTTTTTTCGAGAGGTCGTTGAAGACGAGGTATTCGTCGCCGGTGATCTTGATACCGGTTTCATCCCGTCATTCGAATCGAGGCGCAAAGCTTCGTCTGACGATCCTGTACTCGAAATGCTCGCGATGATCGCGGCTGGTTTATCACATCTCAACACATCGTCGCAGCCGAATAATAGTTCGACGCGTTCCGTTTCAAAATGGGGAGCCGCTGCGCGTGCCGCAATATTGAGCAAGTAGAAAACTAAAAATGGGTGCCGCAAACGACACCCGCTTTGTTAGTTCGACCGATCTCGCCTAATCAAGGATTTGCAATGAAATCCTGTCCCGCAACATCGTCATTCAATTGTACGGTTATCAGGTTCGGATTAAATGTGTATCGTTTATGTGCCGCGAAGATCACAAATACCTCAGCGACTTCCAAACCGTCAAACCGATAGTAGCCGAACGACGTAGTGCTTGTGTACCAAGCAGCACCAGTTATCGGATTGGTGAGCGAAACCGATACGCCGCCGATACCACGACCCGAGGCGCTCCGAATGCGACCTGTAATAGAGGCGGTTGCGGCAGAAGGCTGAAGCTGTGCATTTCGAAATGTGCAGGTAACGTGTTCGCCTTCTTCCAATTTTATTGTCACTTTCCGATTCGTGAGATCTATAACATTTGGGTATTGCGTCTGGTTATCGACGGTTTCTTTATCGGTACATTCGATATCTCCGAGACTCCAGCCGACAAGCAAACTTTCTGTAACTGTGATCCAGTTGCCGCTTCCCAATTTTGCGAATTTATATAGATCCGTTACTATCCTTCGATCTGCAGGCTGCGCGTTGTTGTCAACCAGTGCGAAGTTCGAAGGGCTCGGCAGATTGGTCGAGCTGAACGCGAACGACTGGGTCGATGCACCGCTGCCGCCGAAGGGAAACGCCTCTTTGATGATCGTGACCTTTGCCGGCTGATAGTAACAGAAGTTTACACTCGTTATCGTCCCAAGACTCGGGTTCTGCAGGTTGTTCGATCCAAAACTTCCGTTGGTGTACCAATATACCCGACCGGAATTTCCCGACGAAGCGCCGATGATAACGGCACTAATTGCCTTGGTGGACGTCCAGTTGAGTTTGTTGCCAACACGTGTCGTAGTTATCGAATTTCCATTATCAACCGGCCCGACAAGCTGCCGTTCCGGATTCGCATTGCTCGCAAACGGAAACGTCGTTGGCGTGGTGGAAGGCGTATAGTTCAACTTCAGATCGTAGTCGGTTGTTACGTGCTGCAAATTTGAATTAGAGCTTTCATTAACCGCTTTGCAGAAATAACTTTTCCAATCTATGTGTGTTTCCAAAGTACGTCCGGATGTATCGTCGTCCTTTTGTGCTTGAGCCGGCAAGCTCGCGGCCAAAACGCCAAACATCACTATAAAAGCTAATGTTCCGGCAGATAATTTGCGCAGAAATTGCGCTGTTTTGATCTTCATATAGTCTCTCTCTCCTAAAGGGCAGCTTTATTTAGCATTGTAATAAACGCAATAAGCCCCGAATTCCAGCAAAAGAGAAAAAACAATTAAATTCTACTGCTAATTACGCAATATCTGATTTTCGACAAACAGTTTCAGATAAAGGCTCTGTATAAACTTCAAAATGCAACGGCATTTAACACAGCTTTATTGACAAAATTACGGCTGGTGGAAAATCGATTTCCACCAACCGTATTTCATCGAGCAACTATTTGTCCGAAATTAGTTATCAGCGACAAAGTCCATTCCAAAACTATCTTCATTCAGTACAAAACTTCGTGATGGGTTTTGGAAAGTGTATCGCTTGCTGCTAACCGTGAGCGTGTAAAAAAAAGTCGTTTCGACTTCCGGAAAAGTGTAGTAGCCAAAGATATTCGAATTAGCGACCCGAATATCACCGGTTGCGTTGTCAACCAGGACCATTCTGGCACCTGAGATTCCACGGCCGTTGCTAGCAAGGATCCTGCCTGTGATCGTCGCATTTGCCGCACTTGGAATCAATTCGGTCTCGAAGCAAAATTCGACTCGGCTAATCCCGTTGGCATTGCCGGTATTGAGTCCGGTTCCATTCGCGCCGCCTGTGGAAGCAGGGTTGTAAGGATAGACATTTGACTCCGCTGTCGCCCCAGTCACCGATACAACTACTACTGCCGTGACTGCCCGCGTGGATAACCAACTAAAAGTAGTACTGCTTGTTTTATTAATGGAAATTGATTCTGATGGTTCAGCAGGTGCTCCGCCAATCAAAATACGCGGAACCGTACCGGTATTTCCATTGCTAAATGGGTATGGACCGGTAAAGCCGCTCGGCAACGAAGAATCGAGTAACAGTCCCCAATCTTCGGTTGTGTTTGCAAGCCTCGGGTCATTCGAGGAATTAACCGTGCTGCAATGCAGAATGCCGCTTAAGAAAATAGGCGTTGGTGCTAATTCAGCGGTAGTTGTCTCTTTTTTGAAAGACGCGTCTTTCCTTAGCTGCGCGTCAACTGAAAGTGCGAACGTCGCCGAAAGTACCATCGACAACATAGCTGTGTATGCCAAATTCCTCGTTAAAAAACTAAAAATAGATTTTTGCCTCATGTTTACTCACTCCTTAAATTTCAGTGCGGCCAACCGGGTTGGATCGCCATCTGAAAAAATATTCACTGAACTCTGTCGATTCGAGAAGGTCGTACAAATATCGAATAACTACAAACTTCCAGAAAAATAACTTTGCCAAACTAATGAATCCAGATAAACGCTTTAACTGTCTTTTGCGTTCAATTCCACATCTATATTGAGCAGGCTTTTACTTAAAGTAACAAACCCCATGCGGTTACCACAATTTGTTAATAGTAAAAGATTTAACAGCAAGCCGGCAAAATGTCAATACTTTTTTTCGGAATTTACGCCTCATCGCCTGATACAAATAGCAGATTTCATAATAGCCTTTCGTACAGCATTGTTATAAATATAGTGCGTGGTCGCCCTTATCAATGGGTGTAGGCGTAAAAGAGTGAGGC
>JBOGOW010000354.1:0-4348 GCA_050748285.1 Pyrinomonadaceae bacterium | reverse complement strand
AGTTGATGTTACCCGTCGTGTTGTTTCGACCTGCATCCTTGCCGACGAAGGAGTTGAATACGCCCGTAGTATTCGCATTGCCGGCAAAAGAGCCGAAGAACGAGTTCTCACGGCCCGTCGTGGTATTTTGACCGGCAAACGCGCCGACAAACGAATTCTCATTGCCGGTCGTGTTCAACTGACCTGCTTCCCTGCCGACGAAGGAGTTGCTGCTGCCCGTCGTGTTACTGTTACCTGCAGAATATCCGACGAACGAGTTGTCGGTACCTGTGGTGTTCGAGGCGCCGGCAAAAGCGCCGACGAACGAGTTGAAGTCGCCCGCTGTATTGTTTTGACCGGAAGATCTTCCAAAGAACGAATTGCCGAAGCCCGTCGTGTTAAAGAGACCGGCAAAAGTGCCGACGAATGAGTTGCTGCTGCCAGTCGTGTTTCCGCGACCGGCATTCGAGCCGAAGAACGAGTTCTCATTGCCAATCGTGTTCAATTGACCGGCATCACGACCGAAGAACGAGTTGTCAAAGCCCGTCGAGTTCAATTGACCGGCATTCGCACCGACAAATGAATTGCTGTTACCCGTGTTGTTATTTTGCCCGGCACCAAGGCCGACGAACGAGTTGCCGAAGCCCGTCGTGTTGCTGAAACCGGCAGAAGTGCCGACAAACGAGTTACCGAATCCCGTCGTGTTCGCGGAACCGGCATTCATTCCGGCAAACAAATTGCTCGTTCCCGCAATACTCAATACGCGGCTGCCCCCGATGTTGTATTGTGTCGTGGCGTTGAAAATATTTGCGTTGCCGCCGCCCGTGATGTTAAAGCTGGCGGACTGCGTTCCGATACCGGGAATGTTTTGAATATAGTTTGTGCTTCCTGCGGTTGGCGTTCGGGCGTCGGTCATTCGCGGGTCGGTCGTGACGACGTATTGATTTGCCGCCACGCCGCCGAGGTTTAGCGCGTTGTTAGCGGTGGCGATAGTGCCGTTGAAAGTACCGTTTATAGTACCGGCAACATTCAGATTGCCGGGAATTTGAACCGTATCTGCGCCGCGCAGCGTGCCGTCGTAGGTTCCCGCAGTTTTGCCGAGCACAATGGTGTCGCTCGTTCCGACAATGGCGTTAGAACCGATCGCCGTCGCAAAATTGAGATTACCTGCACCGACGTCAGCACTTGATCCAATGATCGTATTTCTATTGCCGTCTATGTTCACAGCGCCGGCAGAATTTCCGAAAAATGAGTTAGAACTTCCCGAACTGTTAGAGAAGCCCGCCGATCTGCCAAAAAATGCATTCTCGCATCCACTTGTATTAGAGCCGCCGGCCCCAACTCCGGAAAAAGTCAAATTGCAGCCTGTTGTATTCGCTCCGCCCGTACCCTGGCCAAAAAACGAATTGGAAAATCCGCTTGTATTTGCTTGTCCGGCATCAGCTCCGAAAAAGGAGTTCGAACCACCAGTCGTATTTCCTTGACCGGTCCTGGCTCCGAAAAACGCGTTAAAGGCGCCAGTTGTGTTTTGTACACCGGCCGAAGAGCCAAAGAAAGAATTGAAGGTGCCGGTAGAACTCGCTCCAGCAAAAGAACCAAAGAAAGAATTTCCAATTCCGTCTGTATTCGATCCGCCTGCTGAATTGCCTGCAAATGTGTTTTGAAAGCCAGTCGTATTTGAAAATCCGGCGGTGACTCCGATGAATGTATTACCGCCGCCGGTATTTGCAGTGCCGGCGCCAAATCCGGCAAAAAGACTGCTGCTGTCACCTGTTAGGATTCTTTGATTGTTCAGGTTGAATTGAGTAGTTGCATTTACAACATTGCCTCTGAGCGTGCCGCCGACTGTACCGTTGCCGCTGACATTGAAATTGCTTAAGGGTTGCGCGGTCGTGCCGTTTTGGACGTAAGCCGCACTTCCGGCAATTGGCGTTCGGGCGTCGGTCATTCGCGGGTCGGTTGTGATCACGTATTGGCCGGCCGCGATGCCTCCGAGTTGGGCGGCATCGTCCGCAACTGCGGCACTCGCTGCTCTAAGTGTCTGCACGGCATAAGGCGAGCTTGTTATCGGCTGGAGCGGCGTTAGCGGCGTGTATGCGCCGGTGCTTGCGCCGGGGCGAACCGACACTTCCAAATATTGTCCGGCGCCCGTCGTAAAAGGCAACGCCCCGAAATTTAGATTTACGGTGAAAATGCCGGCGGTTACCTGCACATTGTCAACCGTTACGTCCGGGCCGATCTGTGTTCCGCCCGCAGCAGCATCAAACAGCCTGAACGTAAAATCATATTGCGCGTTTGCGGAAATTCCGCCATCGGTCAGTTTGCCCTGATAGGTAAAGGCAGATGTTTGAGCCTCGATAAATTGACTTAAACAAATTAGACAAATCGCAGAAATAAAGCAGATTCGCATTAAAACCAGCGTGAGTGCTCGTTTATAACCGGTGTTTTTTCGCATAATAATTTTCCTCTGTCCATTACGCGGAATTTGGAGTAATATTGGCTCATTCGATTGCGGAGTGCGGAATGCGGAGTGCGGAGTGCGAAAGGCGGGAAGATGACGCGGAGAGGCGGCGACTGACAACGAGCTACAACGAACGTCTGACCACTGACCACTGACAACTGTTTATGAGTGAGATCACGAGATTGCTTGACGACTATGCGAACGGTAATCGGGCGGTGCTCGATGAATTGCTGCCGCTTGTTTACAGTGAGCTGCGGCGGCTTGCGCACAGCTATCTCGCACATGAGCGTCAGGAAATTACGCTCCAAACCACGGCTCTTGTTCACGAAGCCTATCTAAAACTTATCGACCAGCGTTCGGTTGATTTTAAGAACCGGGAGCAGTTTTTTGCGCTTTCGGCACAGGCGATGCGGCGGATACTGCTGGACAGCGCCCGGAGCCGTAAGGCAGAGAAACGCGGGAGCGGGCTAAAGGTTCCACTTGAAGACGCCGGCGAAATATCGGGCAGCTCGAACGAACATTTGATCGAACTCGACGCCGCGCTTACCGAACTCGAAGAATTTGATCCGGCTCAGGCGAAAATCGTCGAACTGCGATATTTCGGCGGCTTGACGATCGAAGAAACGGCCGAAGTTCTGAGCATCTCGCCTGCCACGGTAAAGCGGGAATGGGCGATGGCTCGAGCGTGGCTCTATGACAAGATGAAGTGAGCAGATTGGACCGCAAGCATCCCTGCTTGCAAACGCCGCTTGCGGCGTAGCGAAATAAAATTGCGACGAGCGTTGATTGAAGGTTGGCTGCTCTCAGGCAAGCAGGGATGCTTACGTTCCAGTTATTTTGAGCCGATTTCCTCTTGTTTTTCGCGTAGTGTCCTAGGAGACTTATGGATTCGAATCGATGGGCCATGATCAAGGAACTGTTTAACGAAACGCTCGATCTGCCGGAAAGCGAACGCACGGCATTTCTAAACACATGCGACGCCGATCTGCGCGGGGAAGTTGAACAGCTTCTAAGAGCGGATCGGGACGCCGGCCAATTCATCGATGAGCCGGCAATCGTTGACATCGGGCTTTTTGGCGAACTGCCGAACTATTCGTATTTAGGCACTCAGATCGATTCTTTCAAGATCGTAAAAGAGATCGGACACGGCGGCATGGGCACGGTTTATCTTGCGGAGCACGCCGATGAATCCTTTACGAAACACGTCGCTCTCAAGCTGATAAAACGCGGTATGGATACCGGCGCGGTGCTAAAGCGTTTCGTAATGGAACGCCGCATTCTTGCTCAGCTGCAGCATCCAAACCTGGCGAATTTCATTGACGGCGGATCGACCGCTGACGGTTTGCCTTATTTTGTAATGGAATACGTCAATGGCACACCGATCAACAAATTTGCGGATGCCCGCGGGTTGTCGATAAACCAACGTATTGAGCTTTTTCAAAAGGTTTGCTCCGCAATTTCATATGCACATCAAAATCTTGTCGTTCACCGCGATATCAAGCCATCTAACATACTCGTAACCGAAAACGGAACGCCGAAACTCCTTGATTTTGGAATCGCAAAGCTGCTTCATCCCGAATGGTCGCTTGAAACGGCTGAGGCGACCGCGACTATGTTTCGAATTATGACGCCGGAATATGCGTCGCCGGAACAGATCCGCGGCCTGCCGATAACGACGGCCAGTGACGTCTATTCGCTCGGCGTCGTTCTGTATGAGCTCCTCAGCGGTGAACGCCCATATAAGATCGAAAGCCGTCTGCCCGAAGAGATCGCGCAGCACATTTTAACAGTCGAACCGATCAAGCCATCGTCGGTTGTGAGTTCCAGGTTTCAAGTTTCAAGTTCCATGTCGGAAAGAGAAACGTTTCCGAACGACAACGAACAAACGGCAGATGGCGAACCGAGGAC
>JBOGOW010000353.1:0-4355 GCA_050748285.1 Pyrinomonadaceae bacterium | reverse complement strand
TCCCGGTGAAGCCTCTCGTTTTGTGGGTGGAATTTCCGGGCAAACCACAGATTGGAAAACTACGGTGACTCATGTCGATCAACTCGACGCAAACACTGTTCTGGTGGAAGCACAAATGACTGTCCGGCTTCTCACTCGTGAATCCGAAAGCGGCACGGCTGTTTATCGCCTGGCAAAAACGTCGAACGGATGGAAACTCTTGAATGTTGAGATTTTTGAGGTTCGCTAGCTGGATTGTGTCAAAAATTCCAAAAATAAAATTGCTGATAATGGATTGCGACGGCGTCTTAACGGATGGCCGGCTATATTTTACAGAAAGCGGCGAAGCGATGAAAGCATTCGACGTTCGCGATGGTCAAGGGATCGCGTTGTGGCACGCCGCTGGCTTTTTATCGAGCATTATTTCTGGTCGCGATTCAAGGGGCATTGTTGCTGCTCGTGCAAACGAACTTGGCATTAAATATGTCCGTGAAGGTTCGCGGGACAAGGTTGCGGACTTTCGTGAGATCATTGCCGAAGCTGGTGTGTCCGCAGAAGAAACAGCGTTCATCGGCGATGACATCGGCGATATCGAATTGATGAAGGTCGTTGGTTTTCCGGTCGCAGTTGCAGACGCAGCTGACAGCGTAAAGCAGGTCGCGAAATATATTACAAGATCGAACGGCGGACGCGGTGCGGTTCGAGAATTGATCGAATTCCTGCTTGCTGCAAACGACCGGTAAGAATCGCTCGAATGTTTTACCGATCCGCTGTCCGAGCATAAGCAAATATCTTTTCCCTCTACGAAACCAGCAGTCCAGATTCCGCAAGTTTCTGCAGATTAACTTCGATCAAATCGGGAAGGTCTTTGCGAAACCCGTCGGTCTGTTCGGTGGGCACCTCGATCATTTTTGCGATCTCCTCGACAAGATTTTCTCGATCTTTTTTTCCATCGAGAATCGAGATCAATGCGGACATTAAAGGGTCTTCGAGACTTATGTTTTTGCATTGCATTGACGTGGCAATCTTGCTCCCGTTTTTTGCCTGCCAACGAGCAAAGCCGCCTGCTTCCGGCCTTTCCGTTGCCTGCGATTCCACAGATGTGGAGTTCGCATGAAAATTTAAAAACCCAGCGAAGAACAATTGAAGCAAAGTGCCTGCGGTCATCCCGACGTCGGCGTTTGTGACATTTACTTCACTGAGTGCGCCGATCGCGTCGTTAATAATTTCTTCGAATCTAAGGCTGTCAGGCCGCTTGGCTCGCAACATTTGGAGCGTGGCTTTTGTGAGCGAATGGCTGATCTGAACTGAAGTTCTATTCGAACTATAGAAGCATAGCGGCGAATCATCAGGAATGGCACCAGCAGGCGTATCCATTTCGAAATTGGAAGAAATATGAAATTTTTCTATGACTGCCGCGGTCGGATTTCTTTCGACCTTTTTATCGCTGCGGCAAAAGATCGTGCTTCGAAATCTACGAAATTTTACAAAATCGAGATACTGTTCACGTGAAACGATATCGTCGCTTGCGGAAGGCAGCTTGCTTAAAAATTGGTTGGAGAACGGCGCCTCGTTCATTGATGTCGGTTCGGATTCCGAGAGATATTGAAATCCGGCGGCTTCAAGCATTGCCGCAATTTCATAGAAATAAAACGGCGTGTTTATTTCGCAGAGATCGTCGTGGAATACATTCTCGATCGCGCGTTCTTCGATCTGCTCTTGTTCGAGCCGGAGCAGCGACTGGTATCCGCACGCGTCGTCGGTTGCTTCCGTAACCAGATCGAGAATAGATTTGCCGTCTTCGACCTTTCGCGTCGGGTCGTCGATCGCTCTTGTATGAAACTGCATTAGGTCCCACGTTATCTGGCGAATGCGGCAGCCGGGAAGTGTGTTGTAGCTGATCAGCCCGATGCCATCGGGCGTAAGGCAATCGCGGTAAATTTCTAAAACCTTTTTACGCACAATATCGGGCACCCATGAGAACAGTCCGTGCGCGATAATGAAATCGAACTTTTCGAAACTCCCTGTGTCGAGGTCGAGCACATCCTTTTGATAAAACGAAATGTTCCGCAGCGAGAGTTCATCGGCGGCTTGTTTTGCAAAATCGATGTGCTTTTTTGAGAGATCGATTCCGACGAATTCGCTGTCCGGCAGACCGTAGGCAAACGACAGAAGATTCGTCCCGTCGCCGCAACCCAATTCGAGCATGCGGCAATTCGCGGGGTCGGCCGTCTTCACGCCAAAAAGCGTCGCCATCGTCGCCAGCCTGTCAGGATGAGTTTCCGGAAATGTAAAGCTCGGATATGGCAGCTCGTCGTAAACAAATTTCGTTTGGCTATTCATAGAGCGTTAGAAGTTTTCGTGTTGTCCAGTGTAATTTCGTGGTTTAGTCTTATCAAATTTCTAACCACGAAATTTCAGGAAAGAACACGAATAAAACTCCGGCTTTTACATTGTCTCGTCAGGGAGAATTATGTCATAATGACGACCGATCTTTCTTTTGGAAGACATTGCCCGAAGCGGGAGTAACGTGGGTGGTAGAGTGCCAACTTCCCTCGCGACCAGTCGCGAGTTCGACCCTCGCTGCCCGCTCCAACACTTTTAGGAATAACAGTAATCTGTTAATTTGAAATTAGACTCTCACCGGCAGTATAATTCGAGGCAATAACAGGAGGTCACCGCCATGCTGTGCAGCCACTTTTGCTGTCAAAGAATCATCGGGATCTATTCTATTCTTACTCTCGCCTTCGTCATTTCCGCAGGAAGTAATAGCGCGTTCAGTCAAAATATCCGTGACAATGTACCGACAAAGAGCTATTGCGTCTCAAACGTCGAAAGTTCCCCTATTTATTTCAGCAAGGTCTTTGACGTCGGGACTTACTCTAGTGTCAACATGACTCCCATAATGAGTGTTTTCAGGAATTATTTGGTCGAGGAATTCGACTACAATACAAGCTTCTCCGTCAGGTGCCCTCTCTTTCGGACCGCTGCTGAGGCGGAAGCAAACAAACACCAGGTGGAAGCCGATGGACAGCGTGCAAATAAACGGATCTCCGAACTCGATTGGCAATCCCCGAAAGGCATTGTAGTATCAGTGGGACGGGGTGAGATATATCCGGTCAACCCGCCGCCGACTACCCATACGATCTGCTCTCTCGGCCACGAAAACACAATGTATTTCAGCGCTGTATTTGACACCGTTGGTTTCCGGGCACTTCCGGAGTGGAATGATGCGTTCAATGATTTCCTCAGAAAGAACTATTCGGCTGAGGGCATAGCGAATTGTACGAGCATGAACACAAATCGGGAAGCCCAGCAACTGCTTAATTCCCGAGTCGCCGGCATACGCGTCAACAATCACAAAGTCGTGGAAACTGGCTGGAGGTATAACGCATCGGTTGTGATAACAAAGCCGGCGCCCAAGCCCACACCGAAAGTTGATGACGACCCGGAGCCGGCTCCCGCTAAACAAGCACCTCCGGCGTCTGCATTGAAGCTGATACAGGACGCAGCGCTCAAAGAAGTTCCGAATTCAGTGGCGTACTGCCAGAAGGACCCGATAATGTCGCAAATATTCAACTGTGAATGGTTCGGGCGCGAAATTTCGAATTATCGGGTGCAGCACGCAGGCGAAGTCGGCGCAAATGACCAACCGGAAAATCTTGCAAGCCTGATCGCAGCTGAAAAATTTGACAGCACGCCCGTCCTCGACAGCAACAAGGTATCGCGGTGGGTCACGGATCGAGCCGCACCCCAAAAGCTGAGTCAGCGAGTTATCAACTGCGTCACCCAGACGTTGATCGTGACAATCTATAAAAAGCCGACGCAGTTCATGCGAGTCAAAGAGTTCTACAACGAAGCGGTTCGAGCGTGTAACAAATAGGACTTAAACGAGAAGGCACAAATGGGTCATATTGATCGCGATGTAATTGCCGAAGTATTCCATGAATAATGGCTCGTTGGTCAAATCGAGCATGTATGTAGGCAGAACCGCAGTCCCCGGCCTTGCCACAAGACCGTTATTGATGTGATGGCGCCCCGTTAACAACGAGTTCGAGCCTCGTCGCCCGCTCCAAACGACTGATATTAGGAAAGAACTTGAGAGGTATCCATGTCACTGGTTTTCTGTTTTATCGGGCGGAGAGGAATCAATGAGGATGTCTGAAAAGTCACTTTTGAAGAATCTGTAACCACTAAACACACGAAAAAACACCAAAAAAATCCGAAACGGCTGAATTTCGCGTGGTTTTGTGTGATTTGTATGTTCAAAAAAGCATCCAATTCGTATAGATTTGGATATAGAAAAGGAGAATGGCAGCTCGGTCGTGTGGAGGTTCTTTTGAAACCGTCACGAAGCAAGATGCGTCATTCTCCCC
>JBOGOW010000352.1:0-4375 GCA_050748285.1 Pyrinomonadaceae bacterium | reverse complement strand
CCATAAGTCCGTTTTCGAAATAGTAATCCTCGCCCTCGACTAAGGGCTGCTCTATCTCAGCCTGTGGTTCTTTATGTTTTGTCTTTTTCATAAAATGCCAGAAATTCTTTGTTTCCCTCGCTTCCAAGAATAGGTGAATCGATCAAGCCGGAAACTAACAGCCCAAAGCCGCGAGCGAAAGCGCTCACCTCATCGACTACGCGTTTATGCTTTTCAGAGTCTAGTACTATTCCGCCCTTCCCAACTTCACCGCGGCCAACCTCGAACTGAGGTTTTATCAACGCAATGATCATTCCGCTAGGTTTAACCAACGAGATTGCCACCGGCAATATTTTTGTAAGGGAAATGAACGATACGTCGATCACCGCGAGGTCGAACTCTTGCTCAAAATCTTGAGGAGACAAGTTTCTCGCATTTGTTTTTTCACGAAGATCTACGCGCAAGTCATTCCTTAGCCGCCAGATCATCTGATTGGTGCCGCTGTCTATTGCGATTACCTTGGTTGCACCGAATTCGAGCAGGCAATCAGTAAACCCACCCGTAGATGAACCAATATCCAAACAAATATATCCGTTGGGACGAATATGAAATGTATTCAGTGCATGCTCGAGCTTCAATCCCGCACGGCTCGCATATCGATTTTCGGGAATATCGCCTTTTACCCGAATTTGAACGTCCTCAGAAAAGGTTTCCAACGGCTTTTCGACACGTTTTTCGTTTACAAGGACAACGCCGGACATTATCATCGCCTGTGCCTTTGTACGGGATTCTGCAAACCCACGGTCCACAAGCAGCTTATCTATTTGCTCTCCTCTCATTACAGATCGAATTTCATCCCTGCGCGTGCAATTACGGATGCCGATCTACGGACGGTATCGATCGCATCTCGCTTTCCCTGCACTATTGGATTGCTGTGATTAAAGTGAATAAAATGCACTTTCTTTCGTTCGCGAATCGGCAAGGCTTTTAGCAGCTCGATAGTTTCCGTTACGAACGGATGCGGCACCTCGTTCATTGGTCGACTGATCTCACCATCTGTAAAAAAAGTTCCGTCCAACAGTGCGAAATTTGTAGTTGCCAAAACATCGGCAAGCCGTGTTTTCCATTTTTCCCATTTATCGATATCAGGAATGAAAATTAGCGATTTCGTTTTCGTACTGATCCGATAGCCGACAGTTTCCGAGAATTCATCGCGGTGCGGCACTATGAATGGCGTTACGGTGAGTTGGTCGTTCAACCGAACTGGTTCGTCGTTAGACAACTGCCGCAGTTCGATATTCTTGATATCGACTAGCTGTGACCACGGTGCATTTTTGCGAAGCATTTCGGCCATTCGCGGCATCGCAAAAACCGGGACGTTTTTTGCGTTCATCGATTCCCGGCCGAGATACATCAGGCCGGTGTAATGTCCGATGTGAGCGTGTGTAAGAAAAATGCCGTCGATGCGCGTTGATCGGTCATTCGTATTCTTTTGCAATAGTTCGAATTGCTCCGGCAGATCGGGTGTTGCGTCGAATATCCACCGTTTCCCCGAATCGGGATCGACGAGAGCTATCGACGAAACGGTTTGTTGAAGCATAGGGTTCTGCCAAGCTGACCTGCAGAAAGGCGAATCGCATCCCATCTGCGGAACGCCCGCATCCTGACCGATACCTAGTACGAGGACGTATTGCCGAGCAGCAAAAACGCTTGACCCGATCAGCACCAAAATGATCCAGGCATAGAAGGTTCGCATCATCTTACCTCGAATAATACAATGTAATCGTAACCAAAACTATGTCCGAAAAAAAGCTCAGCACTTTCAGCCGATACGCGTGGTTCGCAGTTGCGTTCAATCTGATCGTGATTCTTTGGGGTGTATTTCTCCGTGCGTCATACTCCGGTGATGGATGCGGACAGCATTGGTTGACATGCCGGGGCGAGGCGATTCCGTCGGCTCCTGAGCTAAAAACTGTTATTGAATTCTCGCACCGTCTGACGACTGCGCTTGCGGGAATCGTCGTCTTGGTTTTGGCAGGTTGGGCTTTTAGAAAATTCAAGCGAGGAAATCGCATACGAACATTTGCAATGCTGGCCCTGCTTTTTATCATCGTCGAAGGAGCGATCGGCGGCGGCCTTGTACTTACAGGAAACACGGCCGCAAACTGGACTCTATCACGCCCATTTTGGGCAGCTGGACATCTTATCAACACATTCGTACTGCTGGCATTTCTGACGTTGACTGCGTGGTCAGCCAGTAGAAAGTCGAGCGATTTCAGTCCTCTTGTTAATCGCGAGATCGCTCTCGTTTTAATCGGTGCCGCGGTGATCGTCTTTGTCGGAATAACCGGCTCGATGGCGGCCTTGACGAATATGCTGTTTCCGTCAGGAACGCTAACCGAAGGGATCGCAAAGGATTTCGATCCTGATTCGCATATACTTTTGCGGCTCAGGATACTTCATCCGATCCTGTCAATTTTATCCGCCGTATTTCTGATCTTCCTTGCAGACAAGTTAAAACGAATGGCGTCTGGATCGGCGATCACGGCAACGTGGGCGCGAAATCTTTCGCTGCTTGTATTGATGCAAATCTTTTTCGGAGCGGCGACGCTGCTGATGCTTGCCCCGATAGTTATGCAGCTAGGCCATCTGCTGCAAGCTGATCTTGTTTGGATCTCATATGTATTACTCGGTGCCAATTTTGTTTTTCGGGATCGCGATGAAGATATGTGATCGATTAATCGCCAAATCTAAATTTCTCCTTTTCTCCAACCAGAACCTTTCTCGACTAGTTCGTCTAATGCCTTCTGAAGTTCAAGCCGCTTCGTTTCGATCTCGTCGCCATCTGCTTTCGCGTCCACATAAATTGGCTCTGCAAAAATGACTGCGGCGGGCGTAAACGGTTTTGGGATCTGGAGCTTATCCCAACTTCCGAGTCTCCAAAACCGCCTGCATTCGATCACAAACGGCAGAACAGGATTGCCGGTCTTTTTTGCTAGCATCAAAGGGCCGGCCTTTGCCTCGTAACGCGGGCCTTTTGGGCCATCCACGGTAAATGCGGACGGAAAACCTTTTTTCATCATTCGTATCAATCCAACCAGCCCCGCAACGGCGCCTCGTGACGATGAGCCTTTCACTATTCCGAATCCAAAACGCTGGATACAGCGAGCGGTGAACTCGCTGTCGTAGCTCTGCGATGAAAGTACGATTATGTCTTTATCGCGAAAATAATATGTTGATGAAACGATCCGGTCATGCCAGAATGTATAGATCGGAAGTTTTCCGGCTTCCCTCACTTGTTCAGAAAATTCTCCGCCTATGGTTTCAAAACGCATCGTTGCACCAATAATTCTTGTTACTAAATAAAACGCCATTCCACTCGTGCGAATCTTTAGTCTTTGTCCGAACGAATATTGGTTTAGCGGCTGAAACTCAAATGCGGCGTCGATTTTTCCGTTCATCAATGGAAAATATCCCTTTTTTTAGCTATCATTTGCAACACAGGTTTATTACTTTCCGTAATCCTTCATAGGCTTGGCAATTAATGCAGCGAAAGATCCTTATCATCGACGACCACGACGATCTCGCCACCGCGATCGATGAAGTGTTTACTGAGGTCGGTCACGAAGTTACCGTTATCCATGATCGTCATGGGGCGAGACAAATCGATTCGGTGGAAGAATTCGATCTGGTCATCACCGATCTTGATGTCCCGACCGGCGAGATCGCGCAGGGCTTGAACGGAACCCAACACGAGTGTCTGCCGAACGTTAGCGCCTTGCCGGCGGTCGGACGCACCAAGCTGTTCAAAATATGCGCGACGAATTTCCGCCGCGATGAGTTCGATGAAGGAGAGCTTCGCGATATAGTGGCTACGGTTCTCGATTACAAGACGCGATTCGTCGATAAACATGCTGCCGTTCAGGAGCTACGTGAGCATATTGAATTCGAGCTACCGAGCGCAATCTCGCTAATGCATATCGTGCTCGAATATTTGATGAAGCGCGTCGAAAAATTAGGCGTTGTAAAGGCGGAGCAATCTAATCTATTCGTGGCTCTGGACGAAGCTTTCGTAAATGCGGTAAAGCACGGAAATAAATTTGACGCCCGCAAATTGGTACGCATCGGTGCCGAGGTTTCAAAACACGAAGCGCGATTTACCATCGAAGACGAAGGCGAAGGCTTTGATGTCAACAACATCCCCGACCCGCTCGACCCGGAAAATCTTTTCAAAGCCTCAGGCCGCGGCGTGCTTTTTATCTACAATATTATGGACGAGGTAAAATATAACGACCGCGGCAATCGACTGACGATGATCAAGCGAAGCGATCCGCCCGAAAAAGTAATTCAGTAGATTTTTGTGCGCCCTTTACTTTGTTGTATCCAAGGCCATTCG
>JBOGOW010000351.1:0-4397 GCA_050748285.1 Pyrinomonadaceae bacterium | reverse complement strand
GCTGACAGTTTGCGGAACCGAATTATTGAATCGAGCAAATCCGGTACCGTTATTCTCGCCACCTGAGACAAAATAATTTGGCGTAAAGCCATCTGCCAATGCGTTTTCAAAAGAGTCTGGAAGGCCAGCCAAATCCGCGTCTGCACCCGGTGTTGGAGTTGGCGTAGGCCTGGAGTCGGAGTCGCTGTTGGCGTCGGGGTTGGGGATGCACCAGGCGTTGGAGTTGGATCCGGGCCGCATTCTTCGCACGGGGGGTCTATCTGCCTTGAGAACTGTTTTGGCGATGCGAACGAATCGAACGGACCTTCCCAATAACTCAAGGGAGTTTTTGCGTTCATCAACTGCACGTGAACGTCAGTTGACTCTTCTAATCCGAAAACATTTGCGTATGCGACTTGCGCCTCAAACTCGACCGGCGTTCCGGGGCTTGTAGCTTCGGGAAGGTTTTCACCGGCAATTATTTGGTTGAGCTGATCTATGGTTTCCTGTTGCTGCTGGGGCGATAAACTTTCCCACGCTTGGATTTGTTCAGCAGTAGGGGTTGATGAGGCATCCGGATGAATTTGACCAGGTTCATTCATGGAACCGCTAGCATATAGCTGTTGAGCAAAAATTACTCGCGGGGGGGCAAGTTACTGCAAACAATACACTTAGAACGGCCACCGCCCTAATTGTTCTCGCGTTCATTTTTTTCTGGACTCCTTTTTGTTGATAAAATACGCAGTCAGTTCAACACATTGATAACCGTCTTGTCAAATCCGATTTTAGTTAGCCGGTTGATGACTCGCGGAGGTCGGTTGGCCCTCCGCGAGAATTGATAATCGTTGTGTGTTTAAACTATGGCTTGACCGAATAGTCCGGCCAGCATGATGTTGGATTCAAATAGAGTTCGAGGAGCTGCAATGCAGGGTCGTCGAAATTGAAACCCGTTGCCCGACCGGCTTGCTGCGGGTCGAGGATCTTGGCTACGGAATCACGTACGCTTTCAAGGTGCACGCGAGTCGCACGGTCGTTCGTTCGTGCAATCGCAGCGGATGCCGAAGCACTGATCGCCCGAAGTTCTCCGCGATAAAACGCCCGTTCGTCTCCGCTGCTCACAAATAACGCAGCGAACCCGGGCGGCAAACCCTGCGGTGTCGCCTGGGCCGGGGCGTTGAGTTTATTGTTGGCGATATCGAGATACGCACGCTGAAGGTTGCGTCGATACGCATCGATCGTAACCTTCGGACCGTTCAATTCCGTCCAAACGCCGTTTCGAACGTCGGCAAGAAATTCCGCCGGCTGATATGCGGCAGCTCCATCGAGCGCTGACTGTTCGACAAGCCGTGCAAATCGGGCGCTCGATAAAAGATTATTGAGCACGCTGTTTTGCGCATTTCTGATCCGGTTTAGCTCACCGATGGGTTCGATCTTTCGAAGGATATCCTTATCTATCGCCCAGGTCGGCGTTGCAAATGCGTTTTCGTTCAGAAATCGGACAGCATCGGTCTGTCGCGCTTTCGGTATTAAATTGAATTTCACGCCGCTTTGGCCTATATGTTTCTGCTGCGAATTATATCCGCCGACTATGGCCGCAACGTGATTCATTTCCAGCGTCCATTGACCGAGCATTCTTCCGTAGAGTTCGGCGAGGTCATCGTATGGCTGACCTTTCTCGTTTGTTGTCGTCGCCGAAACGAGCATCTTCGAAACGCGTTTGAGATTCAATAGGCCGAGCGACGAGGATTTCACCGCATCCGCATCGCCGACCGCCTCGGTCAATTCACCGGGATCGCTGCCCGCCGAGCCATCGGTCGAAAATCGAAACCACGGCGTTTCGTCCTGCTGACGCGCCCAACTATCGAGGGTCGCTAGTTCGGCATCCGGGTTTTTTGCGTTCGGGATAGGTTTGTATCCCCACATCGTCGCCCATTCGTCGTAAGGCCCGATACCTGGTATCAGATCTGCGATCTCGATATTGTCCTCCGGCTGAGCTACGTAATTGAATCGCGAATAGTCCATCAATGTCGGCGTATGCCCCATCTTATGAACCCATTCGCGGTCGCGAACTTTTTCCTGCGGATACATCGAACTTGCCTTCATGTTGTGCTGAAAACCGAGCGTGTGTCCGACCTCGTGTGCGCAGACGTATTCGATCAGTTCACCCATTAGATCGTCCGGCATCGGCAGCTGCTGGACACGCTTGTCGAGCGCACCGGCCTGCAAAAAATACCATGAACGCTGGAGGTTCATTATGTTGTGATAAAACTGAATGTCCGATTCGAGGATCTCGCCGGTGCGCGGGTCGTTAATATGCGGGCCTGACGCGTTCTCGATCGTCGAAGGCAGCCAACGAATCACCGAATAGCGAGCATCTTCGGCTCGAAAATCCGGATCCTCTTGTTTTGTCGGAGCCATTTTAGCGATGATCGCGTTTTTGAAACCTGCAGCTTCGAATGCTTTCTGCCATTTTTCGACGCCCTTGATCATAAATGGGCGCCATTTGACCGGCGTTGCCGAATCGATGTAGTAAACGATCGGCTTGACCGGCTCAGACATCGCTGCATTAGGGTCTTTTTTCTCAAGCCGCCAGCGCGTGATAAATGTCCGCCGCTGAGCGCGGTGCTCATTGCGGCCATAATCAAGATTGCTGACCGAAAAATATCCGACGCGCTCGTCGAATAGGCGCGGCATCATCGGATTTTCTGGAAGCTTGACCATGCTGTAGTGCAAAACCACTGTTGCGCTTCCCGGGCTCATACCTTGCTGTGCTGCACCGCCACTAGGCCCTTGTCCGCCACCTGCACCCGCGGGCGGAGGATTTCTTACATATGTCTGGTTTGATTCGACCTCTATATTCGTTGGATACGGCGAGATGCGTTCAATGAAAGTGCGGGAAGCATCCATGCTTGTTGCATTCAATCGTTGACGAGCCGAAAACTCGAAAATGTCCGTTGTGAAAAGCCGACCGATATCTATTACGGCCGATTCATTATTCGGCCCCCAAGCGGCGACGTTGAACGCCATCAAGATCGAGTCATTGTTAGAAGCCTGAACAGCTTCCGCTATCGGCAGCTTAGGGTCGGCGACCACGTTGTAATTGATGTTGCGTAAATAGACTTTGTTATTTTCGCCGAGTTCCCAACGAACAACGCGCCGACCGAGTGCCTGACCGCCATAGCCGACGCCGAGCGTCGTTCGCGCTATCTGCGTTACCCAAAGAAATTCCTTTCCGAGTTCGCTCTTAGGAATCTCGTAATAAAATTTGTCCTTTACCTGATGAACCGAAAAAACGCCTTTCTTTGTTTTAGCGTCTTTCGTTATCACTTTTTCATACGGCTGCAGATCGGTGGAAGGGCCGCCCGGCCTTTGAGCGCCGGCCGGGCCGGTCGGAGTTTCCGTCGGCGTGGGCGGCGGGTCTTGAGCGATCGCCGTGGTAACAGCGAATGCGAAAATAAGCGACACAACGATTCGAACAAACTGCTTTTTCATCTTGAAAAATCTCCTGTTAGGGGTATTAGAGCTTTTATTGCGAATTTTACAAAGCGGACTTTCAAACTTCAATTGTGCTAATGATTGAGGTAAATGCTTTCCGCAGACGATCAACCAAAACATGAAACTAAATAAAATTCACATTTTTGAATTGTTTTTGGCTAAATATTTATAGCATCGTTCGAGCATCTATGCAACGAAACGCAGCCAACCTTGAACGGCAAGGTGAGCGTGGGATATTTGGCAATAATATTAATGCCGCAATTACTTGTAGAAACCGCAATTGTTTCGAACTAACTGCTATCATTCACGGATCCGGTTTGAGATCAATCCGTCATCGCTAATGACAGGAGCATTTTGGCCGAAATCGGATTCCGAAAGTGAACGAATCTTACGTATCGCTTCGCCGGTCGGATCGAGCAGCGGACCGCCGCGGCCTTCTTGCTTCCCGGAATGAATTTTACCTGCTAAAAATTTACCATCGGCGGCTAGATTTGCTTCGAGAATGACAGTCAATGCGGTCTCGTTTTCGAGACGAAACCAGCCGTAGGTCGCAAAATTGCCTAAGCTGTATGCGATAAGGCGGTCTTTGTATATCTCCATTCCGCGAAGCACATGCGGGCCGTGGCCGAGGACGAGATCGGCACCGGCGTCGATAACGGTGTGTGCGAAAAGCGGGAGATTGCCACGCTTTTCGCCGAAATAAATCTCGGTCAAGATGGGTACATGCTGTGCCGCAATTCCTTCGGCGCCGCCATGAAATGAAACGACTACGATGTCTGCTTTTTTATTTGCTTCACCGACAAGGAGCTTCGCCGTTAAAAGATCATTCACATTTGGAACGATAGTATTGTGAGCAAAACCGATGAACGCGATCTTTTTTCCTTTGATCTCAAGAAATGCGGTCGATAATTTCACGCGATTAC
>JBOGOW010000350.1:0-4409 GCA_050748285.1 Pyrinomonadaceae bacterium | reverse complement strand
CAAAAATATCGGTCGGCTCAAACCCTTGGGATATTTTTGTGCGAAATTCGCTTTGGCTGAGCGAGACGACGTAGGTCGTTTCGGGGTGGAAATAATACGGTATGAATTTGTTATAGCCTTCGATTCCGGTGCCGACGAGGTCGAATGTGACCACGCCGCGGTCGTGCACCGAGCGTTCTTTTATAACCTCGACCGTTGCCCAATGCTGTTTTAAGATCGGTTCGAGTTTCGCCTGAATCTCGTCGCTTTCAACGATCTCGTCAAGCTGTTTTTCTGTGAGCATTCTTATTATTTTTGCGACGAATGCCGGATCTTTTTCGCCTTCGATAACCTGCATCAACTTTAGTGCGGGTGAGCGAAGCTCGACGCATTGTGCGGCGGATTCATAAAAGGCGCCGTCGATGATGTGCGCCCATTCGATAAGCTCGGCGAGCGACGCGTCTTCGAAATCCCACTTTTCTTTTGCGATGCGGGCGATGAATTTGGCACACGACGCGCTCCGCGTATCAAGGAATTTTTGTCCCGATGTATCGGCGTCGAAATGAGCTTCGTCTTCGGGTGAGAGGAACGCAGATTGGTGATGGTCGAACCACCATGTCAGGCGGTCATCGGGGCAGTATTTGAAATCGACGATCGCGTTTTCGTCGCCGTCGAATTGCTCGCGGTCGAATGCGTTTCCGGCACGGTGCATCGTCGGCGTATAGCTAACTTCGGCCGATGCGTCTATCTTCGCCCAATAAAATTTTGTAAAAATGGCAGCCGACGAGACGCCGTCGAAGCAGTTGCCGTGATAAAGTATGCGTAGTTTCATAACGGAACGCGGACACTCTTGTCCGCATGAGTGCGAAGCACGAAGAAAATCCCGCCGCAGTGTTGCGTTCATTTTTGTCCGCAATGAGAATGCTTGGCGCAAAAACCGATTTCGAACGCTTCGAGTTCCGGAGCGCGGACACTCCTGTCCGCATGAGTGCGAAGCACGAAGAAAACCCCGCCGCATGCAGTGTTGCGTTCATTTTTGTCCGCAATGAGCATGTCTGGCGCAAAAACCGATTTCGAACGCTTCGCGTTCGTCGGACAAGAGTGTCCGCGCTCCGGGAACATTTTAGGGTAAAGGATGAACATACGTATTGCAAATATTGCCGAAGCCGACGCTTTGGTCGAATTTAACCAGGCGATGGCGCTTGAGACCGAAGGGAAACATCTCAAGAGCGAAACGCTTTCGCGTGGCGTTACAGCCGTTTTTGATGATCCGAAAAAAGGTTTTTACGTCGTAGCCGAAGACGCCGGCGAGATTGTTGGCGGGCTGATGGTTACCTACGAATGGAGCGATTGGCGGAACGGCTGGTTTTGGTGGATACAGAGCGTCTTTATACGACCTGCGGCGCGCGGGAGATCGGTTTATTCAAAGCTGTATTCGTTTGTAAAGGAAAAGGCCGAAATTGACGGCAATGTGGCAGGCTTTCGGTTATATGTCGAAAAAGAGAACGAGCACGCTCAGGCCGTTTATAAAAAACTGGGAATGGAAGAAACTTACTATTTGATGTTCGAAGAGACTCAAAAATAAAAAGCGAAAAGGCCGGAACTTTTTATCAAAGCAACGGCCTTTCTACAAATCGAAATTGAAAGCGTTAGTAGGTGTGGAAGTCTATGTAGTTATTTGTTCACCCTTTTAGATTAGAAAGCTGATGCGTTCCAATTTCGATAAAAAAAACCAATCAGTGCATTTGAGGGAAAGGCCGTCTTGTCTTCGTGCCCACACTCGAAGATTTCCCCCAAGCATATTGGCCCTTCCCTCAAAACTTATAGTTCGCTATGACATCACCTGCCGAGCGTTCAAATTGTTGTCCTCTCAATACTCACAAAGTAAGATTCTGATGCTCATCTAAATGCAAAGTCTGTGCCAAAGTATATTCCCTTGAAATTACAACATATTCCCGAAAGCCGAATTATTTTTTGTGCCCTGTTTCGATACACTGTAAAGAATGATTCATTTCATTCGTACTAATTCAATGCGTTACAATTCAAGACATGAAGATATCGGAAGCAGAGTTTGATCGGATATGCGAAGAAATTCGTGTAGATCGCGAAATGATAATTCGGCATAATCCGATTGGCACTGCGGAAGAAACGCTTTTGTGGATGCTTTTGAACGTGTTGGGCAGCTACCTCAGTTTGGAAGAAAGCGAGACGCCTTGTTTTACGGGCATTCCTGATGCGGCGACATATCGGAAGGCGATCGATTTTGTCCTGACAGGGCGCAAAGCGGGCGATTTTGACAGCACATCTATAATTTTGAGAATGTTGGAAGAATGAAAATAAAGACTTTTGTTCAAACCGCGTTTCAGCAAAATACGAGGATAGTATCGTGTGACGAAACGCGGAAAGCGTTATGCATCGATCCGGGCGAGCCTTCGCCCGAGGTTGCCGAATATATCGCGGAAAACAAGCTTGAACTAAAAGCGGTCGTCCTGACGCACGGGCATCTCGATCACGTCGGCGGCACCGCGTTTATTCATGAAAAGTTTCCGGATGCCGAGATACTTGTTCATAAAGATGAAGAGCCGCTATATTTCGCATTGCCGATGCAGCCACTTGCGATGGGAATGCCGCCGCACCAGCTTCGTGCATTGGGATTGGAATATTCCGACCCGCCAAAGCCGACGCGAAACCCCGAGCATGGAGAAACGCTCGAGATCGGCAAGCTCAAATTCGAATTTCGCCACTGTCCGGGGCACACGCTAGGACACGTTGTTTTGGTTGAGCACAATGAACGGTGCGTTTTCACAGGCGATTGTTTGTTCAGCCGAACGATCGGCCGTACTGATCTTCCAGGCGGCAACCACGCACAGCTCATCGATTCCATAAACGCTAATCTGCTTTCATTGGACGACGACTTTATTGCATTCTGCGGTCACGGCGAGGACACGACGATCGGCGAAGAACGAAGATCAAATCCGTTTCTGACAGGAATTTACAACTGAACTGTTCGCTTCGATTTGTAGTTTGGTATAATTCAGCACAACTTGGAATCGAATTCAACGGAGGAAAACAATGCGTAAAGCGATAGTTATTTTTACAGCGATAGTATTCACGATAAATACGTTCGGGCACGGCGATGACAGCCATTTCCTGAACAAGCAGGACGTGACGGTAAAGACGACGAAGGTCAGCGGCAATGTTTATATGCTGCAGGGACGCGGCGGCAATGTCGGCGCGCTCGTAGGGCCGGACGGCATCTTGATCGTAGATGACGATTACAAAGCTGTCAGCGAAAAGCTGGCAGCCGCCTTGAAAGAACTCGGCTCGGCCACGCCGCGATATGTTTTTAACACGCATTGGCACGGCGACCACACCGAGGGCAATCAGTTTTTTGGCAAGGATTCAACGATAATCGCGCACATAAATGTGCGCAAACGCCTGCTCGACCCGCCGACTATCTTCGGCAATAAAACGGAACCGTATCCGTCGTTCGCTCTTCCGATTGTTACGTACACCGAGAGCATGTCGCTTTATTTTGACGGCGAAGAAATAAAGGCAGTGCATTATCCAAACGGACACACCGATGGCGACACCGTCATCTTTTTCACGAAAGCCAACGTTGTTCATCTTGGCGACGATTTTTTTGTCGGGCGTTTTCCATTCGTCGATCTCGACAGCGGCGGCAGCGTGCAGGGTTTGATAAATAATGTCGGTTCGCTGGCGATGAAAATTCCGGCGGATGCAAAGCTGATTCCCGGACACGGCCCGATAGCGACGACCGACGATCTGAAAGCATATCTTTTGATGCTTACCGATACGTCGAAGATAGTGCAGGACGGAATGAAGACCGGGAAATCGCTCGACGATCTGAAAAAAGCCGGATTCCCCGAAAAATTCAAAGAAGCCGGTTCGGGTTTTATTAAAACCGATCAGTGGATCGAGACGATCTACAAGAGCTATTCGAGGAAATAAGAACGATAGCCACAAAAGGCGCAAAAGACACAAAAAAGAATTGGTTTGTGTTCTTTGTGCCTCTTGTGGCTATTGATTTTAGGCGATCGTGACTTCTTTTGAAAGATAAACGTCCTGAATGGCGTTGAGCAATTCGACGCCTTCGTTCATTGGGCGTTGAAAGGCTTTTCGGCCGGAGATAAGGCCGGTTCCGCCGCCGCGTTTGTTGATTACGGCGGTGCGGACGGCGTCGGCCAGATCGCTTGCGCCTTTCGATTCTCCGCCTGAATTGATCAAACCTGCCCGGCCCATATAGCAATTTGCGACCTGATATCGAACGAGGTCTATCGGGTTATCGCTGGTCAGTTCGTCATACACTTTTTTGTGCGTTTTGCCATAGCTGGCTTCTTTGTTCAGAGCCGTGTAGCCGCCGTTTTTGGTCGGCAGCTTTTGTTTGATAATGTCGGCCTGTATCGTAA
>JBOGOW010000349.1:0-4412 GCA_050748285.1 Pyrinomonadaceae bacterium | reverse complement strand
GCCATTTACAGAGAAGAGACTAAAAATCCCAGTGTAACAATCCCGCGCGCTACGTATTTGGCTGTGATCTTCATCGGGGTATTTTATGCAATTACGTCGTATGCTGTAATAACCGGCATGGGAATTAGCCAGGCAGTGACTATCTCCGCGTCAAATCCGTCAGGGGCATTCTTTGATATCGCAAAAGAGTTTGTAGGGGAGTTTTACTATAAGCTTGTAACAATTCTACTGGCTGGAAGTATCTTTGCTTGCCATTTAGCTATTCATAATGCAACCACCCGATACGTTTACTCCCTTTCTAGGGACGGTGTTTTCCCAAAATCTTTGGGGATCGCACACAGGAAGCACTCCTCGCCATCGAGGGCTTCAGTCACATGCAGTATTATTTACTTTACCCTTGCGGCCGGGTTTGTTGCGATGGGGCTGACGCCAACTGAAATGTACTCGTGGTTTGCAGGCCTAGCCTCCTATACAATTCTGGTCGCCATGGCTATTACCAGCCTTTCTGCGTTTGTTTACTTTCAAAGGAACCGCCAGCATAAAATTGGATTATGGGAAGGTCGCATTGCTCCATTGGCCTCTGTAACGACTTTAGGTGGAATGGTGTATCTGGCAACTCAGAATTTTCCCACCCTAATTGGTGGATCTCAAGTTGTCGCAGACCTAATGTTACTTGGAGTAGTAGCTATATTTATAATTGGCCTCACATATGCGCTCTGGTTAAAAAAATACAGAAACTATATTTATATGAAGATTGGCCGCCAGTAATATTAGCGATTCAGAAATGTCCCACCGGCGCATATGTAGTGGATATGCGCCGGCACAATCTCGTCAGTCCCCCCCTCTGAAATCCCGCGCTAGCCATCGTTGCCTGAGTATTCAAATGAGGCGAATTCGGCCAGCTCGGGTCAAAATGGTATTACCACTTACACACTTGAGATCAGGCGCTGAATCACACTCAGTGTCGCAAGGAGTGCATGCGCTGAAGTCAATCCTGGAGGGCGAACTCAAGATATTGATCAATGGCCACGTGAGAGATTTAGCTAGGATTTCTGAGACTCGAATTCTCAAGTTAAGTCTTCTTTGGCAGAGGATGTTGATGCTGGCGTGAAATTTAGACGCATCCCAAACAAAGGGCCCTCGCAGGGCCCTTTGTACTCAGACCAAAATCACTTGGTCAGCCAGGACTCAACGGTCGCGGCGCCGTGATGTGCTTTCCACTCCTTCAGCGTCTTGTGATTGCCGCCTTTGGTTTCGACTACTTCACCGGTGTGAGGATTTTTGTAGACCTTCACTTGGCGAGGCTTTCGAGTGCTGGATTGTGATTGAGCAGCTGGAGCACTGATGTTGGATAGCTTATACGAGGCTAGATACGCCGCCCAAGCCAAAATAGCCTCGTTCGTACGCAAACAACACTGACTTGCATTGGATATCGTTTTTACCTGAAATCCATCATTTGACAGTTGGGTCAGCGTTGAACCTTGATCGAGATCACGTATCTCGCGCTGATTGCGCTTTGTACATCACCCAACTGAGGTAGACACAGTGATAGCGGTGGGTACGGCAGTTACCTGCCGCCCCCTCACAGAATCGTACTATTCGTAACTACCGCATACAGAATTTATTGAGTAACTGCCATCCACATCAGACATTATTAATTTTGATGATTGTTTTACCAAGCCCTTTGCCCGTTAATGCGTATTCAAGCGCTGGGATAAAGTCGTCAAATTTATATTGCCTACCAATTGGCGGGGAAAGACGGCCTTCTGCAACCCAGCTCAAGAGTTCCTGCAGATGTCCTTCAGCTTTTTCCACTTCGTAGAGAGTAAATTGGCGGACATCCACGCCGACAAGGGAGCCCCCCTTCAGCAGCGGTAGATTTGCACGAAGTGAAGGGATTGGCCCGCCGGTGAACCCTACCACTAGGTGTCTGCCTCCCCAGGTAAGTGATCGAAAAGCCGGCTCAAATAGGGGGCCGCAGACTGGGTCAAACACTACGTTTGGCCCCTTTTGCCCACACAGTTCTTTCACCAATTCACGAAAGTCTACAGCACCTGAATCGAGTACATGATCTGCTCCCAGCTGCTGCGCGAATGCACGCTTTTCAGGCGAAGACGCTACTGCTATGACCTTCGCTCCAAGGCATTTCCCAACTTGGATTGCGGCTGAACCTACCCCACCTGCGGCTCCAATAACGAGAAGCATTTCACCCGGTTGCAAGTTTCCTCGATCGCGCAATGCGTGCAATGCCGTGACATAATTAACTTTGAATCCAGCAGCTTGAGCGTACTCCATCCCATCTGGAATTTTGACAACGGCGGTATCCACTACCACGGTTTGCTCCGCAAATCCGCCATGTATTTGGGTGATTACTCGATCACCCACTGCAAGGCCAACCACACCATCACCAACAGCTGCAATCTTGCCGCTGATTTCTTGGCCGGGGACGTGTGGTAATAGCGGCTTAACCTGGTAGCGCCCGAGTGACTCCAGTGCGTCTACATATCCTACTCCGCATGCAGCTATTTGGATTAAAACCTCACAATTGCCAGGGGTCGGATCAGAGACTTCCACCATCTTGCAGTTCGATAGGGAATCCAAATTATTAGTCTCAACACGTTTCATGTGCGTCTCCTATAGCAGCAAACACGTCAGGGGGAACATCTGTTAATTTAGAAAAAGCCTCTGAATTCGGCTATCTCTCATAGCAGCTGGCACTCCGTTCGCAAGGGCGGTAGCCATTTTCTACAGACTTGATCGACAGCCTGATCTGGGTGTTGCGACACAAAAGGCCATTCTTAGGCCTTTTGTGTGAACGTGTCAGCGAAGAGTCAAATTGACCAGCTTAAAACTCTCGAAATGAGTTCGATATGGTTATGCTGCGCTTTTAGAGAAGTGGGATACTGTAGCTTACAAACACCCGGTTCTGATCTTGATCGCGCGCGGCTTCGCTATTGGATTTACCGTTACGCCAACCGAAGCCAACCCCTTTGAGCGCTCCCGACTGAATGACGTAGTCCAGAAAGATATCCCTTTCCCATTCCTTCTGATTGTCGCCGGATCTCGTCTTGATATTGTCCCCAGAGAGGTACATGACCGAGGCTTTCAGGCCAGGAACACCCAAGCCGGCAAAGTCATAGGCGTACTGACCAAATGACGTACGTTCTCCTGCGCGGGTGAAGCTCTGGATCAGACGGTCTGTGTATAGGTACAGGCTGCTACCTCCGGCGCCTTTATCCACCAAACTACCCTGGTTCAGCTGGGTGAAGCTGCTCCCGTCCGAAACGCTTTGGTAGCCCGCAGTAAATGCGTGGGCGCCAAGGCTATAAATAAATGCAGCACTCCAGATACGGTTGTCGATCACTCCATCACCGTTTTTGGTGTAGCCACTGATTCTGTAACCCGATGTACCAGAGCTGTTTTCACCTGACGAGTCAGTTTTGAAGTAGCGCAAGTCGGTTTTCAGGGATTGGTTGTCCGCGAACGCAAGCGTGTGAATCAGTCCGAAAAACTGCTGGTTATAGTAGTTCTCGAGATGGGCATAGTAGTACTGAGCCGTCAGATCCTTGGTGACTTTCCAGTCACCCCCGACGAAGTCGAACTGGTTGCTTTCGCGCGTACCACCCATAGCGGCCAGCCCCGTCTGATCCGTTGAACCGCGACCTGTTGCATGTTCAATTCGTCCACCCGTCAGGGTCAGATCCTTGAACTCGCTCGAGGTGATTTGACCGCCCTCGAAGGTTTGTGGCAGCACCCGTCCATCGTTGGCGACCAGAATCGGAAGTTTCGGAATCA
The DNA here is from genome assembly GCA_050748285.1 of Pyrinomonadaceae bacterium. Classification (GTDB taxonomy): domain Bacteria; phylum Acidobacteriota; class Blastocatellia; order Pyrinomonadales; family Pyrinomonadaceae; genus OLB17. The sequence goes on along the minus strand of JBOGOW010000349.1, from coordinate 617 downwards.
AGGTGCCGTAGCGTAATTCGGTCTTCGACATTTTGACTTTTCCGGTCAGCCCCAGCCGGCTCCACTCGTCGACAGCGCGGTTGTCACTGTCCGAGGGAATCATAGAACTGCCGACGTGGCGTCCCTTGCCGCTGTCCAGGGTAACACCCAACAATCCCAAGGCATCGACGCCAAAAGCGATTGTGCCATCGGTGTATCCCGACTTGTAATCCAGCATGAAACCTTGCGCCCACTCTTCGGTTTTCGAAGGCGCAGCGGTTCCATCACGATTGTCGTTATTGAAGTAAAAGCTCCTCATTCCTAAGGTAGCTTTGCTATCACTTAGGAAGTCAGCAAACGCCTGGCCACTTAGGGCAATGCTACCAAACACCAAAGCTGCAGAAATTTTCTTTACGTTCACTTATAACGCTCCGATTTTTATATTTGTAAGTAACAGAAGCAACAAGAAAATCTTCCAAGCCAACGCAACAAACACGAATCCCACACAGAGCTCGTTAACACGAACGCATCAACTTAATATGCTCACTGAGAGTTACGCTACATCGTGTCTAATAGTGCAACCCACCTTTCTGACCTCAGAAGTATTTAGGGAATTTCTTACCTAGGAAAACTTACTA
>JBOGOW010000348.1:0-4434 GCA_050748285.1 Pyrinomonadaceae bacterium | reverse complement strand
AAAGGTCGCTGTCTATGACCTTGGCGGCGGAACGTTCGATATATCGATCCTTGAGATCAACGATGGCGTTTTCGAAGTGCTTTCAACTTCGGGCAACACGTTTCTCGGCGGTGAGGATTTCGATCAGCGCATAATCGACTGGCTGGTTGAGAATTTCAAGACCGAGAGCGGCATCGACCTCTCGAACGATCGTCTTGCGCTTCAACGTTTGAAAGAAGCTGGGGAACGCGCGAAATGCGAGCTTTCAAGCGTTACCGAAACAAATATCAGCCTTCCGTTTATTGCGGCCGATCCTTCGGGACCAAAGCATATCAACGCCAATCTCAGCCGCGAAAAATTTGAAGAACTGGTCCAAGACCTGGTCGAAGCATCGGTCGAACCTTGCCAGAAAGCTCTCTGGGATGCAAAGCTTCAGCCGAGCGACATCGACAAAGTAATACTGGTCGGCGGGCAAACGCGGTCGCCGGTTATCGCGAGGACGGTTCAGGAAGTATTCGGAAATATTCCGTCATCGGAGATCAATCCGGACGAGGTCGTCGCAATGGGTGCGGCAATCCAGGGCGGTGTTCTCACAGGCGAAGTGAAAGACATCGTTCTGCTCGACGTGCTTCCGCTCAGTCTTGGTCTCGAGACGCGCGGCGGATTGTTCGTTAAGCTTATTTCCAGAAATGCTTCGATTCCGCTAAAGAACACGATGACGTTTACGACCGTTGTCGAAAATCAACAGTCGGTCGAAATTCATATTTTGCAGGGTGAACGCGAGATAGCAAACGGCAATCGCAGCCTCGCAAAATTCGAGCTCGTCGGTATTCCGCCGGCACCGCGCGGCGTGCCGCAGATCGACGTAACATTCGAGATCGACGCAAACGGCATTGTAAATGTTTCCGCCCAGGACAAAATGACAGGTCTCGAACAGGCTATGCAGATCACGCCGTCATCCGGTCTGTCTCCTGAAGAGATCGATCGGCTAATGACCGAAGCTGAGAATTCGATCGAGAAAGACCGCGAAACACGCGAGGCTATCTCACTTAAGATCAAGCTTGAGAATATGCTCAAAAATGCCCGCAAGGCGATGTCAGAATACGGTCGTGCGTTTCCACAGGACGAGCAGCAGGAAATATTCAAGATACTGAATGATGCCGAGGAATCGCTTTCGTCCGAAGACAAGAAGGAGATCGAACTCGTGCTGGTCAAGGTCGAGGAAACGGCGAGCCGGATAACGGCCTCGATGCTGACCGCCGCTTAGCTTGACTTGAGATGGTGGTTTAGTTTGACATCCCTTTGCTTTTTCAAGATAGAGATCGTCTTTGTGATCTTTGTGAAACCCTTTGTGTCCTCCGTGTTTCGCTTTTGTAAAACACGAAAAACACCAAGCTATGACACAAAGCACACAAAGTCTTGAGAAACTGACCCACTACCCGACTTGAGCATCGCTTGACACATTTTGTAGAATATACTTTGCGTCAGTTCAAGGATTTGGGCTGACGCTTTGTTTATCATTTATGGCAAAGCGGGATTATTACGAAGTTCTTGGTGTTACAAAGACTTCAACAGAGGTCGAGATAAAGCGCGCCTATCGGACAAAGGCGGTGCAATATCATCCGGACAAAAACCCAGGCGACACGGCGGCGGAAGAGAAATTCAAGGAATGCGCCGAAGCATATTCGGTGCTTTCCGATTCGCAGAAACGCGCCCAATACGATCGCTTCGGACACGGCGGCATGGGCGGCGGCGGCTTCGATCCGGGATTTACCAATTTCGAAGACATCTTCGATATGTTCGGTTTCGGCGATATGTTCGGTTCGCGCGGACGGACGCGTTCGACCGTTCAACGCGGTTCCGACCTGCGATACGACCTCGAAATTACATTGGAAGATGCCGCCAACGGCAAGGACGAAAAACTTCGCATCCCGCGACTCGAGAAATGCGACGAATGCGACGGTGTCGGTGCCGAAAAAGGAACGGAACCCGAGAATTGCATCACCTGCGGCGGTCGCGGTCAGACGCATTATCAGCAGGGCTTTTTCAGCGTAATGCGAACCTGCCCGAATTGCTCCGGCAAGGGCAAGATCATTCGCACGCCGTGCAAGGAATGTCGCGGGCACGGACGGATCGAAAAAGAAAGATCGCTTGAGATAAAAATACCTGCGGGTGTTGAAACGGGATCGCGGCTTCGAATTTCCAGCGAGGGCGAGGCCGGAGCAAACGGCGGACCGTCGGGCGATCTTTTTGTTGTCGTTCACGTAAAAGAGCACGAGACGTTCGAACGACAGGGCGCGAATCTCTATTCAGCCGTGCCGATCTCATTTGCACAAGCCGCACTAGGCGCAGAGATAAAAGTGAAAACGCTGGAAGGCGAGGAAGAATTAAAGATCCCCGCAGGGACGCAGACCGGCACCGTATTTCAATTGAAATCACACGGAATACCGGTTCTTGGCGGTCGGGGAAAAGGCGATCTATTCGTCGCCGCAACGCTTATTACGCCTAAATCACTCACCAAAGAACAGCGCAAGATATTAGAAAAGCTCGCCGGCGTCGAAGACACCGATTTTCTCGACGAATCTTTTATGGAAAAGGTGAGAAACATTTTTGGTTAACTAGTGCTTTGCAACTTAAGGGCATCTCTAAAAACTCAATGCCTAAGAAAATTTGAACGCGGATTGAGCAGATCGAGCAGAAAAAACCGGATCAAGCAGAGGAACAGTAATTATTCATTTCCGTTCCAAATCCGCCTTATCCGCCCAATCCGCGTTCAAAAAAATGTTAGAATTTAGTCAACAAAACAAGCCGGGAAACTCACAAGGTTACAATGCAATTGAGTTTTTAGAGGTTCCCTGAAGTATGATTTTGGCTTCGACAGCTTCAACCTCAAAGAGTTCTACGCCACCGAAGCCGCTCTCACTTTTGCAATGCTGGCCTACAACCTGATGGCACTTTTCCGACAATTCATCCTCCAGGGGAAAACCCCAGCAAACTCTCTCGACCCTCCGCTACAGGACCTTTGCAATCGGTGCCTACTTCGAAAAAGTAAGCGGAAAATATGTCCTCAAATTAGCCCTTAACCCGAAAAGACGAAAGTGCTTCTCCGGCCTCTGGAACCATTCCAAAAACTTCCAAACCCCTTTTGCCTTTCCCTAATGCGTAATCTGGGTTAAAAACGTTTTACAACAGAAAAGGCTTCGTCCCGGTTGAGACGAAGCCTTTTTGATTTAGGAACCCGGTTGCTACCGAGCTCGGTTCTGACAGAAACCACCCGCTACCGCAGGTGGTACTGACAGGGCGTCGGCGATCATTTGGACACATCGGCCAAATCGGTGACTGCTTTGTAATCTCGAATAATTCGATCGGAGTATTTCTTTTCCAGTTCGCGATAATGTTCGAGAAGCTTCTTTGTGTCATGTCCGGCTCGGTGCGGACTTCGTTATAAAAGTTCACGACGGATGTCTCAACGTAAACCCCGGTTTTCATATCCGTTAGTATTTTCGCCTATCTCTAAAATATGTCAAAGCAAAATGCAAAAGGCTTCGTCCACGTTTGGGGCGAAGCCTTTTAATTTAGGAACCCGGTCGCTACTGCTCCCGGTCTGACAAGATGCAAGCAGGGGTGCTTGCCGCTCAGTCTTACATTCCCATACCAATCCGCCCATGCCATCATTGTTATTTCAATGATGGAAAACTCTAGCTTGCTGCGCTCTTAGCGCGGGTCGAGGCAGACTTGATGATCGACGCGACGGCCTCAGGGTTTGACACATAGATCGCATGACTTCCGGGTACCTCGACAACCGTCGATCCGGCGCGCTCGGACATAACCGTCTGGGCAGGCAGCGGTATCATTCTGTCGTCGGTGACCCGCAGATACCAGCTCGGTTTGTCATGCCATGCCGCGTTAGTGATCGTTCCGCTGAGCGCTTCGACGCCCCATGGAACCTGGGAATTCGCCATGAACTCGGCCTTCGCCGGTTCGACATCGTCAGCGAAGGAAGCCGGGAATTTCTCTTTGTCGAGAAACAGGAAACCGTCGAGCGGCGGCAGGATCGGCGGCTGCGGAGCTCCGGGCGGAGCACTTTCGATAATTTTGCCAACCGACTCACCAGTGTCCAGGGCAAACGCCGTTATATACACGAGGGCACCGACCTTTGGATGGTTGCCCGCTTCGGTAATCACCGCTCCGCCGTAGGAATGTCCGACCAGGACGACGGGTCCGTCCTGCTGGTCGATGACCCGGTTTGTAACCGCGACATCATCGGTCAAGTTTATTGTCGGGTTTTGGACTATGCTGACGTTAAAGCCGTCAGCTTTTAAGATGTTGTAAACGCCTTCCCACCCGGAACCGTCTACAAAACCACCGTGAACAAGAACAATGTTTTTTGCTTTATTGTTTGAGTTTTCAGTCATGAATAATCTCCTATCGTAAAATTATGGGCGGGTACAGAAG
>JBOGOW010000347.1:0-4439 GCA_050748285.1 Pyrinomonadaceae bacterium | reverse complement strand
CGTCTTTCCGTCCTACGTTCCGTGGTGGGCGCCGGTCGCCGGCTTCTTCGCCAGCGTCGGCATCGGCCTTGTCTTCGGCCTGTTCCCCGCATGGAAAGCCGCCCGCCTCGATCCTATCGAATCCCTCCGATACGAATAGCTGCAGAAGCCCGCACGAAGTAAGGGCTCCCGCCGTGTCCGAGATACCAAGATGAGTATCTGTTGCAGACACAATGACGTTGCCGATTCTCAGCTAATAAAACTCGGAAACAAAAACGCCGAAACCGCACCCAACAGCACGAGAGCGCCGTAGATCACCAAGGATGCCGTCCAAGCCGTTGAACCTGAAATGCGTTCGCCGGCATTTTTCAGTCCGGTCGCATTCAGCCAAACCCAATAAAACCACAAAATACTCAGTGAACCAAGAAAAACATAGATCACAGGATTATCGGCGGGCGTAACAAGAAAATTAAGATTATCCTGTATCAACGAGGATTGGCCTGTTATCGGATGTATGTCAATCGGATCCTTTATAAACAATACGACGGTGTTCAATATGAACCTTATTACCGCTACTGGAAACAGAGCATAAACGGCCACTGAAAACGCCTGCCAAAAATTGATATTGCCGCCCATCGCCAAACCGAACAGTAGAAAAATACCGGCGAGAATCGAGTATCCAATAACCTGCCACCCAAAACTCGAAACGGCCTGTCCGGCACGCGCTACCGGATTTTTTGATTCCTCGATTGTCGCCGCCCGACTGGATTCAATCTGCTTCCGCGCATCATCGTTCAAAAAAGACATCTCAAGCGTCTTATCGATCGCATAATTAGCAACCCGCTCCGGTGTGAGACGATACATGAAGAGATTGCTGTACGTGGCCGAAAGCACGGCCATAATCAGAGCAGCCACCAGCCATCGCGGATGCCTCCGCAAATTCTGGAAAAGTTCGGTAGGTGAAAAGAAACTGTTGATCAGCGTATTCGGCGTTGACATTCGCTCCGCAGCATCCGTTTCAGGAGCATTGATGAAGCTCAAACCGATGATAATACCGCCCAATACGATCATCATTACTCCGGGAGCCGTAAGCCCCGGAACAATCTTCAAAATACTTAACACCGCGACCAAAAGACCGATTGCAGCGACCACTATGCCGACTAAGCGATTCATAATTACCTCAAAAACTTTAGATAGATGGAACTTTGTGAACTATAACGGTTACGATGCGGTTTTGGCAATTGTTCCAATTTTCGCGTACTGGGTCAGTTTGAAATATCTCTGTGAACTTTGTGTCTTAGGCTTTGTGCCCTTTGTGTTTGAAAGTATCGCTAAACACAAAGATCACAGAGTTGAAGACACAAAGGGCACCAAGTTTAGGCCATCGAAAATTTAGACTGACCCACTACCAATTTTCGACATCGCGAGATCGTATCCTTCAACTCGAATACATGCCGCAAAATGTCCGGCTGATATCTCACGCAATTCCGGTACAACTTTTGAGCAGTTCTCGATTGCGATCGGGCAGCGTGTTCGAAAGCGGCAACCGGAAGGCGGGTCGATCGGCGTCGGCACGTCGCCTTTTAGAACGATACGCTCGCGTTTTTGCTTTGGATCGGGAACCGGAATTGCGGAAAGCAATGCCTGCGTATATGGATGCAGCGCATTTTTATAAAGCTCGACCGCATCCGCTATCTCGACGATCTTGCCCAGATACATCACCGCAACGCGGTTCGAAATATGCTCGACGACCGCAAGACCATGCGAGATGAACAAATACGTCAACCCGAATTCCTGCTGCAAATCCTGAAGCAAATTGACGACCTGTGCCTGCACCGATACATCCAGAGCCGAAACCGGTTCGTCGCAAATTATCAGTTTTGGATTCAACGCGAGCGCACGTGCAATGCCGATTCTCTGCCGCTGGCCGCCCGAAAACTCATGCGGATAACGCGACATATATTTCGGGTCAAGCCCGACCTTTGAAAGCAGGTCAGCTACACGATCTTTTTGTTGAGATTTATTCGCAATGCCATGAATTTTCAACGGCTCGGATACAATCGAAAAAATGCTCATCCGCGGATTTAGGCTCGCATACGGGTCTTGAAATACGATCTGCATCTCGCGGCGAAGCTTCTGCATTTCTTTGTTTGAAAGCCCGACGATCTCTTCGCCCTCAAATTTTATCGAACCGCTCGTCGGCTCATGCAGCCGCAGCAAGCAACGCCCAACCGTGGATTTACCGCAGCCAGATTCGCCGACCAGCCCAAGAGTCTCACCAGACAAAATATCGAACGACACGTCGTCAACCGCCTGCACGACATCATCGCTGCTGTCGATCGAGAAATATTTGACGAGATTCCGAACTTTAACGAGTTCGGAAATGTCATTTGGCTTTTGGCCGTTATTCACTTATTTTTTTTAACTAATTGTAATTGCGGCAATTTAATGCCGGCGTAGATATCGGAAAGATTTAACTCACAGCCGATTGAAATCAATTTTACTTTTGCATTAGGATCCCGGTATTCGATCAGTTTCCAGCTTTCGTCTTTCTGACGGCTATAATGCTCAACCAGCATTTTGTTTTGTGATACAAATAGATAATCGCTCAGACTCGCCAGTTGACGGTAATCCTCAGCTTTATCTCCGCGGTCCCTGGCCTCGGTCGATTTGGATAAAACCTCGAATACGACTTTCGGATTAAGAAGAGTTTCTGTATCCTTATAAACCTCCAATTCCGGCTCGCCGCAAAAGATTGAAACATCGCCATAAACATAATGCGTCTTTCGTACCCGGAGCCGGAGATCGCCATAGTGAACTTCGCAAGTTTTTTTTCGCAACTGGCCGAAAAGCTCGCCGCCGATGTTGCTTGCGATCCGGCTATGTCTTCGCGAAGCTCCGGCCATCAAAAGAACCTCGCCGTCACAATATTCGTGTCTGAGTTTCGACCTTTCCTCCAACGCAAGATATTCAGCCACGCTTACTGATTTTTGTAAAAGTGCCTTGCTCATGTGATAAATCTCCAAACCATGTACCTGCCGTATAGACGTCAGGTTAAGTGTCTCCTTCTTCGCCGCTTTGGCCCATCACCCGTCAAATAGAATAGCTCTTATTTTGACACCATTAACTGTCTCAATCAATGGGATTTTGCTTTTCTCCTTCTTGTCTTAGCCGTCGTTCGATGATTTCACGCAGCTCGTTTCCCCTTTTGCAGACTTCACCATTTTTTCCTCGATGAAACAGCGGTTGCCGCGATTGGATCGTGCAAAACACATCGAACCTGAATCTCGTCGCCAAGTTTGTATAATGGTATCTCTGCTTTCGAGCAGCGATCCAATCTATAACCGCAACGCGGTGCGAAATGACAGCCGACCGGCAATTCAGTTGGGCTTGGCACGACGCCCTCGATGGTTTTCAGCCGCTGTTCTTTTTCTATATTTGATGCCGACAGCTTTGGCACGGAACGGAGCAAGCCCTGCGTGTATGGATGTTTTGGATTTGCAAACAATTCATCGACGCCCGATTCTTCGACGATCTTGCCGGTGTACATCACGCAAACGCGGTCGGCGACCTCGGCAACGACGCCGAGGTCGTGGGTTATCAAAAGCACGGCGAGCTTTCGCGTTTTTCGCAAATCGTCTAGTAATTCCAAAATTTGCGCCTGGATCGTAACGTCGAGTGCCGTCGTCGGCTCATCGGCGATCAGCAATTCGGGGTCGCAGGCAAGCGCCATCGCGATCATCACACGCTGACGCATTCCGCCTGAAAGCTGATGCGGATAATCTTTCACGCGTCGTTCCGGCGACGGGATCGCAACCTCTTTCATCGCTTCGATCGCCGCTTCGCGTGCATTCTTTCGATCCAAATTTCGATGCAGTCGAAGAGCTTCGGCAATCTGTTCTCCGACGGTATAGACCGGATTTAACGAAGTCATCGGATCCTGAAATATCATTCCGATATCGTTTCCGCGAATCTCACGAAGCCGTTTTTCTTTTGCAGAAATAAGTTCTTCGCCTTTGAATTTTATCGACCCGCCGACGATCTTGCCCGGCGGCGATATCAGGCCGATGATAGAAAGCGCTGTGATAGATTTGCCGCACCCCGATTCACCGACCAAGCCGACAAGCTCGCCCCGATCGACAGAAAAACTTACGTCATTTACGGCACGCACCAAGCCGGCACGCGTCGGAAATTCCGTTTGTAAATTATTTACAGTTAATAGTGGCTCCATCTGGCAGATGAACTGAACCAAACACCGTTGTCCTAATTTTGGCTTAACGAAACCTCTATGAAATCGAGACGTTTAACTAGTGCTTTGTAAGCTGAATTATTCGAACGCTTTTTTGTTCCATTCGTGTTGTTTTGTGTCGTGCGCGCGGTTTCGGTCCGCTGTAAAAACCCTGAACCGCGAATTCACATGAAATAACAAAAAAAAATTCAATAACTAAAGAGCGGTTCTA
>JBOGOW010000346.1:0-4441 GCA_050748285.1 Pyrinomonadaceae bacterium | reverse complement strand
GTTAAAGTACGTTCTTTTTATAGCTTTGGTGAAGTAGCCGTCGTCGGGGTTCTTCAATTCGATCTCGATCAGATCCGAAACCTCATCACATTCCGGAACGCCGATCCGCGATTCACCGACCGACGTATCCACAACTTTATCCGCAGTTGTCTTGTCTTTTGAATCGGACGATGAGCTGCCCGTTTCTTTCGATCCCGAAAATGGATTTATCGAACTGCAGCCAAGACCGATAGCGGCCAAAATTACAAACGCGAATAGAATGGAGGTTTTATTTTTCATAGGTTCAAGTTCCTGTAAATATGACGTCTGCTACGCTTCTTTTTGCAGCTTTGCGTATTTTTCGATCAGCTTTTTCTGGCCGAAACCCGGAAAACTGACCGTCAGTTTGACATTATCACCGCTTCCCTCTCGCCTCAAAACCAGCCCGCGTCCATATTTTTCGTGGCGAACGTGTGAACCGGGAACCAATGATTGTGGATCGCGGATTGCGGATTGCGGATTCGATGTATTTGTGTCCTTTCGTGTATTTTCGTGTGACTTCGTGGAAATCTCTTTTAATTCCGGATCGAGAATCCGGTCGCTACCGCTCCCGGTTCTGACCTTTTCATCGGCACGCTCGTTTACATTCGCCTCTCTGCCCGAGTAGAGCATATCGCCCTTACTGCGTGCGGGCTTCTGCAGTTCGGCTTCTGCATTTGTTCCCTTTGCGTCTTCGCGGCTTTGCGTTGAAATATTTTTCTTTGCAAAGAATTCCGCGATCGCTTCGGCGCTGTTATACGTTTTTCCGGTGTAGAGGTTCCGCGGTTTCGCTGGCTGAGGTTCAAAAGAAGCAGCTGCGGCATTCGATCTCTGCTGATCTCCGTTCCCGCGTGCATACGAAAGCCACGACGAGCCATATGAAAGATCGTCGATCATATCGAGCGGCAATTCGTTGAGAAACTGCGATGGTTCCGCCGCGATTTCCTCGCCGTAAACGCGCCGCCGCATCGAATGCGTCAAATACAAAAGCTTTTCCGCCCGCGTTATCGCCACATACGCAAGCCGCCGTTCTTCTTCAAGTTCCGCCGCGTCATTTATCGAACGCGAATGCGGAAAAATGCCGTCCTCAAGCCCGACGAGAAACACGACCGGAAACTCCAAACCCTTTGCCGAATGCACCGTCATCAATGTAACCGAAGCGTTTCGGTCGAATTTATCCGTGTCCGCCGTGAGTGCCGCATGATCGATAAAATCGCGAAGCCCCAATTCAGGGTCGTCGTCGTAATCGACCGATGCGTTTAGAAGTTCCTCGAGATTCTCAAACCGAGCCTCGGCCTCGTCCGAATTCTCGGCACGCAGCATCGACGAATATCCGCTGTCTTCTATCGCCGCGATGACAACATCGGAAACGCGTTTTTCAGAATTGGCCGCATCCGCCGCTTTTTTCTGCAGCCCGATGATAATGCTGCGAAACTGTCGCAACGCATCTTTTGCGCGATTCTTTAAATTCACATCGCCATTGTATTCACGGTCGGTGATCGTCTCGATCGTTTCCCACAGCGAAATGCCGAGCGTTTTGCCGCGAAACTGCAATTCTTCGAGCGTCGTTTTGCCAAGCCCGCGAGGCGGCGTGTTTATCACGCGAAGCAGCGCAATGTCGTCATCAGGATTCAGGATCAGTTTCAAGTAAGCGACCATGTCTTTTATCTCGGCACGTTCGTAAAACGAAAAACCGCCGACAATGTTGTATTCGATCCGCAGCTTTCGCAGCGATTCCTCGAACACGCGCGACTGCGCGTTGGTGCGATAAAGAACGGCCAATTTCGTCGCGGCATTTCGCTGCAGATGTTCTTCGATCTTGCCGGCAACAAAACGGCCCTCGCCGTCTGCGTCCAACGCCTGAAAATACAAAATGCGCTCACCGCCCGCGTTCGAGGTCCAGAGCTTTTTCTTTTTCTGATTTACATTATTCGAAATTATCGCGTCCGCCGTGTCGAGAATGGTCTGCGTCGAGCGATAATTTTGTTCGAGCAGGATCATTTTGGCCTCCGGGAAATGATCTTCGAATTCGAGAATGTTTCGGATGTCGGCCTGCCGAAAACCGTAGATGCTCTGGGCGTCGTCGCCGACCACGCAGATGTTCTGCTGCTTTTCGGTCAAAAACTTTATCATCGCAAGCTGCAGCGGATTTGTATCCTGATATTCGTCAACCAGAATGTATTTGTATCGGTCGTTGTATTTTTCGCGCGTCTCCGGCGAAACGCGGAGCAGCTTTACGGTCTTTATCAGCAGGTCGTCAAAATCCAGCGCGTTCGCTATCCGCAGACGGTCTTCATACATCCGAAAAACGCGGGCCGAGGCTGCACGTTTTTCGTCCGTGTGCTGAACCTTTGACGTAAAAAGCTCGACGTCCTCGCCGCGGTTTTTCGCCGCGCTGATCGCTGCTCGGACAACGCGCGGCACGACCTGTTTTTCGTCAAACCCGAGGTCTTTTATGCACGCCTTGATGACTTTCATCGAATCGTCTGTGTCATAGATCGTGAAAGTCTTTTTATATCCTTCGCCGAGGTTGTCGATGTCCTGCCGCAGAATGCGTACGCAAAGGCTGTGAAATGTGGAAATCAGCGGAAACGAACTGATCCGCTCGTCTTTAAGAAGTTCCTCGACCCGCGAACGCATCTCGCCCGCAGCCTTGTTTGTAAACGTAACTGCAAGAATATGATGCGGCGGAACTCCCTTTTCCGCAATAAGATACGCGATCCGAACCGTAATTACACGCGTCTTCCCCGAACCCGCTCCTGCCAAAACAAGCAGCGGCCCCTCGGTATTTTTAACAGCTTCAACCTGTTGCGGATTTAGCGACGAAAGAATATCCATGGCGTGAATAACCATCTTACGGCTTTCACCGGAGAGCGTCAAAACCCATCCCGATCTGCGTCAGTTTGTTTGATTATTTCGCAGTGTTTCGAGTAACTTCGCGTTTAATGTTTTAATAAACAGAATCGAGAGCGGCAGCTATGACGGATAAAATATCAAAGCAAACTCAGACAATATTTGAACAGATACGCCAGTTAGATGAGAACGGAAATGAGTTCTGGAGCGCACGCGATATCAGCAAGGTTCTAGATTACGGAGAATATCGCAATTTCAAACCCGTTATAGAAAGGGCGAAAGAAGCCTGTATTAACAGCGATCAGAGTGTTGAAAACCATTTCGTGGACTTCCACGAAATGGTCATAATTGGTTCCGGTGCCGAAAGGCAGATCGAGAATATTAAACTTTCACGTTACGCCTGCTACCTGATCGTTCAAAATGCCGATCCGACAAAAGAAGTTGTCGCGCTCGGCCAGACATATTTTGCGGTGCAAACCCGTTTGCAGGAAATCTCGCAAATGGAGGAATATCACAGCCTCGACACCGAAGAGAAAAAACGCCTGTTCCTTCGCGCGGAAATGGCAAAACACAATTTGCAGCTTGCATCTGCCGCAAAAGACGCCGGCGTGGTTGAGCCGGTCGATTATGCGATATTCCAAAACCACGGTTACAAAGGTTTATACGGAGGCCTCGATGCGAAAGGCATCCACAAGAAAAAAGCTTTAAAGAAAAGCGAACAGATACTGGACCATATGGGCAGTACCGAGCTGGCCGCAAATCTTTTTCGTGCGACGCAGACCGAAGAAAAACTCCGACGTGAAGAGATCAAAGGAAAGACGCTGGCAAATCAAACTCACTACAACGTCGGGCGAAAGGTCCGCCGGACAATTGCGGAACTCGGCGGAACAATGCCCGAAAACCTCCCTGCCGCCCAAAGCATCAAGAAACTCGCCGAACAGACAAAACCGCAAAAACTGCAAACCTCGAAAAAGAAATAACTCCCGCCTCCGGCTTTATTCATCGTAGATATTCTTACCCTCGATCGGTTCGACGATAACGGCGGTTCCGTATGCGAGTATCTCGGTCGCGGTTGTGGCGATCTCGTTAGCGTCGTAACGGGCACCGATCACGGCATTCGCACCTAGTTCGGACGCATGTTGGATCATGATCTCGAATGCATCGCCGCGCGTCTGTTCGCAAAGGGTCGTCCACGCGGTGATATTGCCGCCGACCAGCGTCTGCAGCGATGCCCCGATATTTGCAAAAACATTCCGCGAACGAACGACGATTCCGCGCACGACCCCGAGGTTCTGCGTCACGCGAAAACCGGGCAGCTCGAACGCTGTCGTTACCATCTGATGCGAAACCGAATATCGCGGCGCACTGACCGGATACGGCGCCTTTACCTGTACATTTTCGTTCATATCGAAATGATAATACATTCCCCGCCAAGTCAGAACCTGGACTAAGAAGGACGGTCGGGCCGGCGCAACAAGTCAATGGCGTGCGAAATAGCGTCGCTGGATGGCAAAAATGCATATCTAAAACAAAATTAGCAACAAATTTACACTAATTCCACGAACAAGAA
>JBOGOW010000345.1:0-4450 GCA_050748285.1 Pyrinomonadaceae bacterium | reverse complement strand
GTTCTTTACGGGAACGCGCGTTCCAGTGAAGACCGGTTCGCCGCTTTGAATGTCAGGTGAGATTGTAATAACGCGATTCATAAAACCATTCTCTCAAATACACGGCGCAGACTCAATCATCATATCTCTCCTTTGCCGGAGCCGTGGCAAGAAAGTCGTTCGTGATGCGTTCGGAATAAGCGGCGAGTAATTCGCTGATTCGCTTCTCTTTTTTTGAATGAAATATCAGCCCGACGTGTTTTGGTTTTGAAACGCGATATACGATCTCGTCGTCAGTGTAGTTCGAGGTGTCAGGCGTGTCGGTGTTCGCTAGAGCGAGGGCGACGCCGGCGAAATCTTTTCGAAGTTTCGGGAGAGCATACGGCGTCTCGTCGGTCGCAGTTTCGAGTTTTGCCCATTCGCACCAAAGGTTGAAATTGCAGGCGTGTTCAAGAACGTTGGAAATATAGGCGCCGCCGACGCGGCAGGCGACCTCGAGAAGATAGAATTTGCCGTCGGCCTCGCTCTGCAAAAACTCGGCATGTGAAACGCCCTGCTCATACTTGAATGCCGAAAGCAGATCCTGATTCAGCTTCTCTAACTCTTTTCGCTCCTTTGATTTATAAGCAACTATCGACGACGTAAAAACACCGCCGTGATGCGTTACGCTAAAGGGCGGCGTGCCGTATTTCGAAACGCCGCAAACCAGAACCTTGCCACCGCTGACGACCGAATCGACATGGAAAACATTCCCCTTGATAAATCTTTCGAGAACGAATTGCGATGGATGATCGCGCCAATTATTGCGGCCATCAAGGTCGGTTAGAACATCCCAAACCTCGCCCGCGTTCTCACATTTTCTAATGCCGAATGCCGAAACTTCGTAACGCGGCTTGATAATGAATGGCGGCTCGACCTCGGCAGTAAAAGTCTCGATCGATTCTTTGTTCAAAACGCCTGTGAATTCCGGGCAGGCAATTCCGGCGGCGAATGCAATGTTGCGCATAGAAAGCTTGTCGCGAAACCGGAGCGCGTGCGAACACGTCATCCCGCCAAGCTGAAGATGCTCGCGTGCGGCAGCGGCCGTCAGCACGTCGAATTCATCCAGCCCGACGACTTTATCGATGGTGCGCGAACCGGCGATGTTCGTAACGACGCGAATGTAATTTTCCTGTTTCGCGTTATCCTCGACCGTTTTTACGTCATTTAGCGCCGTCCATATCCACGGCTCATCGAGCAGTTTTTTTCGCGTTACGAGCGTAACGTGCCAGCCGGCGTTCTGTGCTTCATCGAGAAACTCATTGCCCTTAAATTCGCTGGCGATGCAGACGATGTGTTTTTTCATACCAGGGAACGCGGACATTCCTGTCCGTATTTTCACGGCTGCGGACAGGAATGTCCGCGTTCCAATCCCGCATTTGCCGTGAACATTCGACCAGATCGGCCTCGGAACAATACATTCCTAACCACGAGTTTTCTCCGACAAGATTTTCTTTTATACCAAAAGAATGGCACAATTTGGGGTTAAAGACAACAATTGTTTTTGTGGTATTAAACCATTCATCGCGTTGATATAGTTGGATTTGGAGTCGTTTTTATGGGCGAAATGGATATTGCTAATCTCGTTAGCCACCTGATTATTTTCATGGTGGTGCTGCTTTTGGCGATCTCTGCACACGAGGCCGGGCACGCCTGGATGTCTTACAAATTTGGCGATGACACGGCGTATATGCTCGGCCGCGTTACTCTAAATCCGGTCGCACACACCGACCCGATAGGCACGCTTCTGATCCCGATCGTCGCATTCATACTTGGAACGATGGGCGGCGCGCTTGGCAGCATTCCGCTTATCGGTTGGGGAAAGCCGACGCCCGTCAATCCACGAAAATGGGATCGCTACAAACTTGCGAACGTGATGGTCTCGATCGCCGGCGTTTTGGCGAACTTGATACTGCTGATCATCGGGTTTATTTTGGCGCGGATTTTGTTGACGCAGGGGTTTACAATCGGGGATTTTTTTGGACAGAGCTCAAATCCGCTGGCGATCTTTGTCGGCAATATGATGCTGCTGAATATGTCGCTTTTTGTGTTTAACCTCTTGCCGTTTCCGCCGCTTGACGGCAGCAAGATTCTCGGCACATTCTTACCGGACAGCGCACAGCCGATACTCAACATGCTCGAACAATTTGGGTTTCTGATCCTGATGTTCCTGATCTATATCGGTGTGTTTCGGCTGATAATTACGCCATTCCTATACGCTTTGCTTTTCGCTCTTTCAGCCTAGCCCCTAGAAGGTCAGCGCGAATTCAACTAGAGTTTTATTTCGTTTATTTTTTGTGTAATTTCGTGTTAATTCGTGGATGAAATTCAGAAATCTATATCCACCAAATCACACTAACTAACACGAAAACACCTCTATGAAAAAAAAGATTTTCAGCGGTGCGCAGCCGACGGGGCAGCTTCATATCGGCAACTATTTGGGCGCGTTAAAGAATTGGGTCGCGCTGCAAGACGAATACGAGGCGTTTTACTGCATCGTAAACCTGCACGCGATAACGCTGCCGCAAGACCCGAAAACGCTGCGTCAAAAAACGCTCGACCTCGCGCGAATATATTTAGCAGCCGGCGTCGATCCCGAAAAATCGACCATTTTCATCCAATCCGACGTTCCCGAACACGCCGAATTGACCTGGGTTCTGTCATGTATCGCCCGCATGGGCGAGCTTGAACGGATGACGCAGTTTAAGGACAAAGGTAAAGGAAATCGAGAGCGGGCTGGTGTCGGCTTGTTCACCTACCCGATACTGATGGCATCGGACATTCTATTGTATCAAACCGATCTCGTTCCCGTCGGACAGGATCAGAAACAACATCTTGAGTTATGCCGCGATCTTGCGACGCGCTTTAACCGCGATTTTGGCGAGACATTCAAATTGCCCGAACCTTATATTCCGCCTGTCGGTGCAAGCATAAAATCGCTTCAAGACCCAACGGCAAAGATGTCAAAGTCTGATGAAAACACCAACGGCTCGATCTTTCTGCTCGACGACGCCGACACGATCACCAAAAAAGTAAAACGGGCCGTCACAGATTCGGGAACGGATATTAATTTCGATGAAACACGTCCGGCGATCACAAATCTTTTGACTATTTACCAACTCCTGACCGAAAAATCACCCGAAGATTGTATTGCCCATTTCGCCGGAAAAGGCTACGGCCATTTCAAAACCGAACTCGCCGAGGCAACTATCGAATTCCTGCGGCCGTTTCAGGAACGCGTAAAACAATACGACGACGACACGTTGAACTCGATCCTAAAAACAGGCGCCGAAACGGCCCGCGGCATCGCCGCCAAGACCTTGATAAACGTCTATCTGAATCTAGGCATCAATTAACCGCAGACCGGAGTTAAATAAATGTATGTAATCGCCTTGTTCGGCCTTTTGTTGATGCTGATCAGCTTTTACATGATCGCGTTTCCGTGCAGGTTCGCTGCCGGCATAGTCGTCTTCAGCGAAAAGGCGTGGTTTCATCCGTTCGAGATCGTCAGCAGATTTGTGTTCGGGTTGGCGTTTGCTGTGTACGCGGGCTCGACTATTTTCCCCACATTCATATTGGCGATGGGTGTGCTTCTGATCGCTGTCAGCATCGGACTTTTGCTCACGCCGCCGTCAAAACACCGCGAATTCGCCGTCTGGTCGGCCGAGCGATTCAAAAATCTCTTTCGTCCGCTCGGCTTTCTTTCTCTGGTTTTCGGCGCGTTCATCACCTACACGGCTTTCGGTGGCTAAGTGATCTACTGACCGGCTCTATCGCAGATTGGCAAAGATGAAGGCGCCGAGGTTCTCCGCGGCGGCAACGCCTACAAAAATCCCGATCTCGAAGACGGTTACTACATCGAGCCGACCATCCTGAAAGGCCACAACAAAATGCGTGTCTTTCAGGAAGAGATATTCGGCCCGGTCACCTGCGTTACGACGTTCAAAGACGAAGCCGAAGCCATTGCCGTCGCCAACGACACGCTCTACGGACTCGGTGCCGGTGTCTGGACACGCGACGCTCACGAGCTTTATCGCGTCCCGCGCGCCATTCAGGCCGGTCGCGTCTGGGTAAACAATTACCACAACTACCCTGCCCACGCCCCGTTCGGCGGCTATAAAAAATCGGGCTTTGGCCGCGAGAATCACCTGATGGTGCTCGACCATTACCGCCAGACAAAGAATATGCGTATCTCATACGATAAGAAAGCGATGGGATTTTTCTAGAAACAAAAGGCGGAAACCCGATCGGTAGCGAGGGTGTCGATCTGGATCATCGAAGAACACACTCTCTACCGGTCGTGTTTCTGCCTATTAGCCACCTGATGATTCCATTACGGCCAGATGGCGGTTTCAAGGTTCAAGTGCAACCGAGGGTAGTTTAACAGACCAGAAGGCATTAAAGTCAAAAGCACCTTTTGGAAGGAAGAGTT
>JBOGOW010000344.1:0-4458 GCA_050748285.1 Pyrinomonadaceae bacterium | reverse complement strand
TTCCCCGAAAAACTAAAGGAGGTCAAACTACCAGACAATCTCCCTTAAAAAACCGGATTTAAAACCTTTGGCAAACAAGGATGCGAAAATCTATTTCCACAACTTTTGACACGAACTCCACCAAATGGGCGACGGCAAATGCAATTAAGCAATTCGATTCAATCGAGGCTTTCGAAGCAGGTTTCACCGAACCGGTAGATTATCTTTTCAGCATAAACAACGAGCATATTCTGACCAACGACATTCTCCGGCTTGCGCGAAAGTACGCGATCAACTACCACGATGCATTGCTGCCGAGATATGCGGGCACGCACGCGACGTCATGGGCATTGATGAACGGGGAATCTACTCACGGGATTACATGGCACGTTATTGCAGATAAGGTAGATGCCGGCGACATCCTGACGCAGCGAACTGTGGATATTTCTATTGATGAAACGGCACTCTCACTGAATTCAAAGTGCTATGAGGCTGCCATATCCGCCTTCGATGAGCTAGTTGAGGACATTTACTTCGAGAGGGTTAAGCGAAGCAGACAGGACGCCGCTCAACGATCATTTTTTCCTCGTCACAAACAGCCAGAGAACGGCGGCATTATTACATGGACGCGTCGAGCGGACGAAATATCAAGCCTCGTGCGGGCGCTCGATTTCGGGGATTACCCGAATGCGCTTGGAACAGCAAAACTCGCTATCGAAAGCGAGTTTTTTGTGGTTAAAAAAGTCGAGGTTCTTGATACTTCATCATCCGCTTCAGCTGGTACCATCGAACACATCGGTCCCGAGTCGTTGCGGATCGCGTGTGCTGACAAAAGCATTGTTGTTAAAACGGTCGCGACGGCCGACGGTTTGCCGCTTTCGATTTCGGAACTTTCGGAGCGATTCCAACTTCAACCAGGCTACTGTCTCACTGATATCGAAGCAAATAAAAATGGTCGTATAAACGATAGGTTCGAAGCTTTGCTCAAGGAGACAGCGAGAAACGAGAACTACTGGGTTGATAAGTTATCTAAGTTAAATCCGATAGCTGCGCCATATTCGCGTGTGAGTCCATCGGTTCAGACGGCAAATTATCAGACACATCCAATTCAGATACCCGATAAATTTCTGACATGGGTTGGCTGCTTACCTGGTCAAAACCATTTCAAGGTGAATTTGCTAGCGGCTTTTGGTGTTCTTCTTTCGCGATTGACGGGAAGTGAAAGTTTCTCGATTGGCTATGCCGATCAAAACATTTCGCAAAAAGTTGGGGGTCTGAGCGGTTTGTTTGCAACTACGTTACCAATGAGGATCGACGTAGAACATCCGGAGTCGGTGCCGAGACTAATTGGTTCACTTTTAAGTGAAATTGAACAGATCCAAGCAGGTGTTACCTACTTGCGCGACTTGTCAACAAGATATCCGCAACTTGGTTCGGACGACAAATTCTCAAGAGACCGTTTGTTGCCCGTAACGTTTGTCGAAGTTGATGAGATCGAGACGTATATCCCCTCGATCGAGAGCGATCTGATATTGGCAGTTTCAAATCGAGAATGTTACTGGATCTTCAATTCCAACAGTTTGACTGATAGCGATATCGGGAAGATTTCCGGAAACTTCAAAATGCTTCTGGAAAGTATCGCTGAAAACCCGCAGTCAAACATAGCGTCTCTCGCACTCATAACCGAAGACGAACGCAATCTGTTGGTTGTGGATTCGAAAGGAAAGTCTTCAGAGTATCCCAAGGAAAAGTGCATACATGAACTCTTCGAAGAAAGGGTAAAGAACTCTCCAGAAGCGATAGCGATCATTTGCGACGGCGACCAATTGACCTATGGAGACCTTAATAAAAGGTCGAATCAACTTGCCCGCCATCTGACGGACATGGGAATAATGCCTGGCGAGTTGGTCGGGATTGCGGCTTTGCGATCGATCGAGTTGATCGTAGGCGTAATAGGCATTCTCAAGGCCGGTGCTGCATATGTACCGTTTGACCCCGTCTGGCCGAATGAACGATTGAGACACATTGCGAACGATACCGGCATCTCGGTCGTAATTTCGCAACAACGATTCGCTCAACGGATGAAGAGGCGGTTCTCAAACGTTATTTGCATGGATTCTGACTGGGAACTCATAACCGACCGTTCCGGTTCGAATCCGAATATCGCAGTTTCCAGCGAATCTGCTGCTTACGCAATTTTTACGTCGGGGTCAACCGGAAAGCCGAAGGGCGTTTTGATCTCACATCGCTCGCTTGTCAACCACGCGATCGCAATATCAAATCTTTACGAGCTGATTTCAACCGACCGCGTTTTGCAGTTTGCGCCATTTAACTTTGATGTGGCAGCCGAGGAACTATTCCCCTCGCTTTTGAGCGGGGCAACGGTCCATATTTTGTCGCAGGATGTACAGTCTTCATTGAAGCTGTTCTCGGAGTTTCTTTTCGCGCATTCGATTTCGGTCGTCAACCTTCCGACTTCGTATTGGCGGGAATGGGTCTCTTCACTAACATCCAATGATGCCTCGATAACCGAAAGTATTCGTCTCGTTGTTACCGGAAGCGAGGTCGTTTATCCCGATGACTACAATTTGTGGCGGCGTAAGATCGCGGGTAAGGGCGTTCGATGGCTTAACGCATATGGTTTAACGGAAACAACCATCACATCGCTGGTCTTCGAACCGACTAATCGAAATGTGGACCTGGAGACTGTTCCGATCGGAAAACCGATCGACAATACAGATATCTATATTCTGGACAAGAATATGCAGCCGGTACCATACGGAATTCCCGGCGAACTTTACATAGGCGGCGACTGTCTCGCTATCGGGTATTTAAATCTGCCGGATGTTACGGCCGAGAGGTTCGTTGCGAATCCGTTTAGTCCAGCCGGGCGCATATACAAAACCGGTGACCTTGTCAGATACCTTCCTGACGGTAATGTCGAATATCTGGACCGCGTTGACCATCAGGTTAAAATTCGCGGTTTCAGAATTGAATTGGGCGAGATAGAAACAGTTCTATCATCGCATCCCGAATTGGCCGAAGCGGTCGTCATTGCAGCAGATAAAAAATCTAACAACAATAAATTGACAGCATATTTCGTCCCTCGATCCCCAATCCGAAAACCAGATCCATCGGCTATTGAGCTTTGGCCCTCGATTGGTGAATACCCCGTTGATGACGATTTGATGTATTACGCGCTTAGTACAGACGAAGGAAGAACTAGTCGGTACGAGATCGCAATTGAAAGGAAAGTAAAAGACAAAGTTGTTGTTGAGATCGGTACTGGTCGCGATCTGATTCTTGCACGATTGTGCTTGGACGCAGGAGCAAAAAAGGTGTATGCGATCGAAGCTATTGACGAATCCTATGAAAACGCAAAATCATTGATCAAAAGCCAAGGGCTTGCAGGTCGGATCGAGCTCATCAAGGGGTTCTCAGCCGAGGTCGATCTTCCGGAAAAAGCCGATGTGTGTTTGTCCGAAATAATCGGAACCATCGGCGGTTCGGAGGGAGTTTCATCCATCTTGAATGACGCGCGCAGGTTTCTTAAGCCGGACGGAATTATGATCCCGGAAAGATGTGTCACTCGGATCGCGGCCGTCCAGCTTCCGGATGAAGTGTTGAACTCACCCCACTTTTCCGGCCTCTCTGCTGAGTATGCCGAGAAAGTATTGCAGCAGGTTGGTTACGAATTTGATTTGCGAGTGTGTTTGAAGAATTTCCCTAACAAAAATCTCCTTTCGGACAGCGGAATTTTTGAAGATCTCGATTTTACCAAGGTTACGGAGACGGATTTCAAGACCGAGATCACTTTGAAAATCAAGAAACGCGGAAGGCTTGATGGATTCTTGCTTTGGCTCAACCTGCACACTTCCAAAGACCTAGTCATCGATTCGATCAATGAGAAGTCGAGCTGGCTTCCGGTTTATTTCCCGGCTTTCGAATCCGGCCTTGATGTCGGTCCGGGAGATTTCATAAGCGCAGTTTGCCACGGCAAACTTTCCGATAATGGAATAAACCCGGACTATGGCATAGAAGGGTATCTTCAGCTTTCGAACGGCGAAAAGGTTAGTTTCAGCTTTGACTCTTGCCATCATAAACCGGCCTTTAAACAAACGCCATTTTATCAAAGACTTTTCTCCGAAAAACCATCTGACGAGAACGGCCGGATTAAGGCGGGAATCTCGACCTCTGAACTGCGCGACTATCTCGCCGGTTACCTGCCGACCTATATGATCCCGTCGGCGTTTATCGAGCTCGACCATTTGCCGCTGACCGGCAGCGGCAAGGTCGACCGGAAAGCGCTTCCTGTTTCGGAACCCGACATTTTGTCAAAGCGGAGCGGATATAAAGCACCCAAGAACAAAACCGAAAAAAAACTGGCGGAGATCTGGTGCAAGCTGCTCGATTTCGACACTATCGGCATTAATGACAATTTTTTCGATCTTGGCGGCAATTCACTGCTCGCTATACGCA
>JBOGOW010000343.1:0-4458 GCA_050748285.1 Pyrinomonadaceae bacterium | reverse complement strand
GTTTGAATCAGTGTACGCTCTTCAAGCGTCAGATGATGGTATCTATTTGTCATGCAACATTCTTTCATGATTTTTTATAAAATATGTTGCACTTAGAGTTAGAGCGCGACCTATGAAAAAAATAATTTTGCTCTCAATATTTCTTTACTTAGGGATCGCCTCGGTTTCGGCTCAAAAAGCAACGCTAGCGAATGAGTTAACCGATAAGCAATGGAGTGATTTATTCTCCGCTCTTGGAAGCGAGGATTGGAATAAAGCATTTGATTTGTCAGCGAGCTATCTTGAATTGCTAAAGAACGATGACAATGCAAAGTCCATTGCCAACTTGCGATACATGTATCTTTTCTCGGCTGCGGGTAAGGTATCTGAAGGGAACATGAGCTTTGAGAATCTCGAAAAGAAAGTCAAAGTCTTTGCTGGCAAGAAGATTATTTTTCCATATCGTGAAATAACGGCAAAGTGTAATGGGGCGTTCAACTTCATTTGCGGCTCGAACGATTCTAAGAATAAGGCATTCACTACTGCGTCGAATAAAACCGCAACTACAATTCACTCATTCGAATACATTGATCTCGCAGAAGGATTTGACTTTGAGAAACATGAGGGTGAGATGGCGGCAATTGTTGGAACTGTTAAGGAGATCGTGCCAAACCCCAATAAATCAATGGCGATCGTAATGAGGATTTACATTACCGACGGCAGGATTGTTTTAGATGACCGAAATAAAAAGACCCATTTTAATAAATAAAGTGTTAAGAGTCCCGAGAGTAAAAATAACCGACGAAGCGGCGAAGGTCATCGAGCAGTTTCGCGAAAAGAATGGCGAGTTGATGTTTCATCAGAGCGGCGGGTGTTGTGATGGTTCTTCTCCGATGTGTTATCCGAAGGGTGATTTCATGGTCGGTTCGTCGGAGCCTATTTGGCGATATATGTTAGAATTACATAAGGTAAAGCTATGCAAAACACTGTAATACTCGACCTTCCAATGCACATAACCAAGGATGAATCGCAGACGCTGCTGGCAATAAAGTTATTTGAAGAAGGCCGCGTCTCGCTTGGGCAGGCCGCCAAGGTCGCCGGTTATTCGAAACGCGCATTCATCGAAATACTTGGTAAGCATAATGTGCCGGTCATCAATTATTCACCAGAAGAATTGCGTGAGGAACTAGGTTTGTGAAGGAAGCATCGGCAGCTGACAGCACCTGCCTGATCGGTTTGGAGCGCGTTTCCAAAACGGACTTGATTCCGCAGTTATTCGAACCGGTCTTGATCGCCCCGGAGATCGCCCGAGAGTTTGGCAGACGGATGCCTTGGGCGATTTACGTTTCGGCTCCTGATCCAAACGAAGTTGTGGCCCTGTCGATGTTAGTTGATTCCGGGGAAGCCGAGGCCATCGCCGTAGCGATTGAAAATGACTGTCTGCTTATAACGGACGACAAACAAGCCCGTAAGGTCGCTAGATCGCTTGATTTGCAAGTTATTGGGACAGTTGGAATCCTGATTCGCGCAAAACAGCAGGGCTTGATTGAATCGATAAAACCCATCATAGACTCTCTTGAAGCGACCGGCTTTCATATAAGTCGGACACTAATCCGGGAGGCCCTTGAAATTGTTGGTGAATTTCAATGATACGAATCCCAAGAGTAAAAATAACCCCCGAGGCCGCTGCGGTCGTTGAGCAGCTTCGCGAAAAGAATGGCGAGTTGATGTTTCACCAAAGCGGCGGGTGCTGCGATGGGTCTTCGCCGATGTGTTACCCGAAAGGCGAGTTTATGGTGGCTCGGCGGATGTTTGGTTGGGCGAGGTTGCGGGGTGTGATTTTTACATGGCAAGGGATCAGTTCGAATTCTGGCAGCACACCGAGTTGGCGATTGACGTAACCACAGGTCGCGGGGCCTCTTTTTCGCTTGAGATTCCGTTAGGATTGAGGTTTGTGACGAAGTCGCGGATATTTTCCTTTGAAGAATCGCAAAGCTTAGCCGAAACGCACTCGGGAGACGTTATTGCTGAAGCCCGCGCGTAAGCAAGGGCTTGATGGTCAAGTTGAATGTTACGCCCTTACTTCGTGCGGGCTTTTGCAATGACACGGAGATGCGCGTATCGCCCTTACTTCTTGCAGGCTTTTGCTAAGAGTTGGCTTGAGTGTTCCGTCGCAGAATTTTAGACTCTACGGTATGAGTTTGAAGGACACGATAATTGCCGACCTGACTGCGGCGATGAAGGCGAAGGATGCGGAGCGGGTTTCGACGCTGCGGATGGTGAAGGCGAATCTGATGAACCGCCAAATCGAAAAGGGCGATGATCTGACGGACGAGGAAGTGCAGAAAGCTTTGCAGACATTGGTCAAGCAGCGTCGTGATTCGATTGACCAGTACGAAAAAGCTGGACGAACAGAGTTGGCGGCAAAAGAAGCTCTCGAAATAAGCCATATCGGGACCTATCTGCCGCAGGCCGCTTCGCCCGAAGAGATCGAGCTTGCCGTCGCCGAAGCGTTTGCCGAAACCGGTGCGTCCTCTATAAAGGACATGGGCAATGTAATGAAAGCTGCGATGGCGAAACTGCAAGGCAAATCGGCTGACGGGAAAATGGTGAGCGAAGCGGCTAAAGCGAAACTAACTTGAACGTCCGGCGATAAGTTCGAGGCCTTCGAGCGTGAGATTTTCGTCCGATTCGTCGATCGATTTTACTTCCTTTGCGATCAGCTTTGCGAAACCGCCGGTGGCAATCACCTTTGCACGTTTCTTCGCCGAACCTGTGACAGCTTTGTCCGAGAGAAAGCGTGAAACAAGACCTTCAACCATCGCGATGTGTCCGTTGAAAACGCCCGAGCGTATCGCCGATTCGGTCGAATTCCCTATTAAACGCAGCGGCTTTTCGATTTGCACGGCGGGAAGCTGAGCGGCTTTTTCGTGAAGTGCATCGGACATCGTCTTCATTCCGGGAGCGATTATGCCGCCGATAAATTCTGCGTTTGCGTTCACAGCGTCGATAGTTGTCGCGGTGCCAAAGCTGCAAACGATCACCGGCTTGCCATATTTATGAACGGCTGCGAATGCATTTATCAGGCGGTCGATACCGACCGAATTTGGCGGGTCGTATTCGATCTTCAAACCAAAGTCGGCCGATTGATCGACAAACACCGGCGTTACGTTGAACTGCGTCTGCGACGCCACGCGAACAACATCGATCAACTCCGGCACGACGGTCGAAACAACAACGCTGTCTATCTTTAGAAACTTGCCTTCGGTAAATTCAAGCCGGTCGAAATGAAGCTCGTCAGAATGATAATCGCG
The DNA here is from genome assembly GCA_050748285.1 of Pyrinomonadaceae bacterium. Lineage (GTDB taxonomy): Bacteria > Acidobacteriota > Blastocatellia > Pyrinomonadales > Pyrinomonadaceae > OLB17. The sequence continues at coordinate 1,165 of JBOGOW010000343.1, read as the reverse complement.
TTTGGTAGCGATAGAGAATTTGTCGATGAGCTTGCCGTCTTCGAACACGCCGAACTTTATCAGGGAATTGCCGATGTCGATGGCTAATAACATAGCGGACAATGAAAAATGGACAATGGACAATTGAAGATCATCGACATTGTCTAATATCCTTTGTCAATTTTACATTGATCTACCCTTGCAGCGGCAGGCCGTCGTAAACGATATTCCAGCCGTTCAGCCTGCTTGTGCGGAGCGATTTGGTAAACCATTCGTGTGCGGCGGTCGGGTCGTCGTAGATTTGAATCGACGGAGATGCTTCACGCGGATCGACACGGCAGATGGCTGCACCGGCGGTCGCACTCTTTATGCTAAGCAGTGCCAGCATGTGCTTTTTCTGCAAAACGGCGGTGCGAAGCGTTACCGTGTTTTCATCGTCGATATAATCTTCGAATTCGGAAAGCTCATCGGCGAATTCTTCTTCGAGATCGAAATCAGGTTCAAAATCAAAATCATTGGTCATAAAACGTAATTAGAAGTTACACGGTTGCGGCTGAAAATTCAATCGTCAAGAGCGGGGGCAAGCCCGCCTTCCCAACCGCGTGTGGTGTAGTTCCTGACTTTGCCGAAGCATTCAGGATGATAAGCATGGAGAAAGAATGTAAATAAAAGTCAAGTCAGGAAGGCGGGCTTGCCCCCGCTCTTTGCTCTTGATTGGAACGCAGGCATCCTGCCTGCGTCAGGAGCATCGCTCACGGAGACGTTAGCCGAGCATGGAGTTTGCAGGCAAGGATGCCTGCGTTCCAAGCCCGCTTTTTCATTTTGTAAATCTAAAAAGTCTAAACAAACAGTTAAGGGTGTTTGAAGCTGATTAAATGTTTCGGGTGTTTATGATTAAAAGAGCCGGAGCAATAATTAGTCGGCACCGATAAATGTGAGCGGCGTTGTTGGTGTTATTCCGTTCAGGGCGTTGCGAAGCATCGGGACGATGCCTTCGGTTTCCATATATTCACGACCGAGCAGTTTGCGAAACGGTTTTTCCTTGTTTTCGCCGGTCAATTCTTTATACATTCCATTGAACAGTGCGGTAACGATCTCCGGTGCAAACTGCTTGCCTGAATTTCGCTGAAGGTCGTCGAACACTTCGTTAACGGGGCGACGGCGTTTGTATGGACGGTCGGTGGTC
>JBOGOW010000342.1:0-4476 GCA_050748285.1 Pyrinomonadaceae bacterium | reverse complement strand
ATCAAAGCCATCACAGCCTCGCCAAGCGGAATTGAAAACGGATAATTCCACGCCGGGATAATGCCCACGACGCCGAGCGGATGATAGACGATCTTTGACGAGCGTCCCATCAACGCATATAAACCGATCCCGATCCGCTTCGGTCTAAGCAGTTTTTCAGCGTTCCGTGCAAAATACTGCATCAGATCCAGAACAGGCGCGATCTCCATCGAGATAGCCTCACCAAACGGTTTACCTGATTCCGAAGAGATCAAATGAGCGATCTCGTCCATCTCCGCGAGGATAACTTCACGGGCTTTCATCACAAGCCGCGCGCGTTTGCTAAACGAAGTAACTTTCCAATTACCAAAAGCAACGCGACCGCGCGCAGCCGCAGCCACTACATCCGCGTCGGAGGTTATAGGCACACGCCCAACCTCAACTCCTGTTGCGGGGTTGCAGGAGATAATCTCGTTAGATTGTGTCTGCAGTACTGCACTCATATTCTTGTCAGAACCGCCTGCGTAAGCGGGCGGTCAGTCCGATAAATACGGACAACTTACTTATTCCAGCAATCGGGCCGCCCCGCTTACGCAGGCTGTTCCGACAGCGTTTTTTCGATCACTCCGTATGCCGCGTCTATTGCCTCGGACAATTTTTCCGGCTCGGTGCCGCCGCCTTCGGCCATGTCGGGTTTGCCGCCGCCGCGTCCGCCGACTATCGGAGCTATCTCGCGGATGATGTCGCCAGCCTTTACACGCGCCGTCAGATCGTCGGATACGCGAACGATGATGCCGACCTTGCCTTCGTCCTTTCGGCCAAGAATGACAACTCCCGATTTAAGCCGCGCAAGTAATGTATCCGAAAGCTGCCGCATACCATTCCCGTCGAGGCCATCAACGATCTTGCCAAGAACTTTTATGCCGTTGATCTCGCGGGTTTCGTCGGCATCGGCCGAGCCGCCATTTATCGAGCCAGTAGCGATCTTGAGCTTTAGCTCGTCCAACTCTTTGCGACTTCGTTTTAGCTCTTCCTGCAATTTTGCTATCGCGTTTGGCAGATTGTCGCGTTGGGTATTTAGTTCGCTCAGACTGCGGCTAATTAGCAATTCGTCCTCTCGAAAACGCTCGAAGGCATCGAAACCGGTGATCGCTCTTATGCGTCGAACGCCGGAAGCGATCGCTTCGTCGGACGTGATCTTAAAGCTGCCGATGTCGCCCGTTGCGCGGACATGCGTGCCGCCGCAAAGTTCCTTAGAAAACACGCCGTCGCCAACGCTGAGCACACGCACCTCCGAACCGTATTTCTCGCCAAACATCGCAACCGCGCCAGATCGCATCGCTTCCTCGATCGCCATCAGATTAGTCGCAACCGGTTCATTCTGAAGAATATAGCGGTTTACCAAATCTTCGACTTCCTGAATTTCGCCGTCAGACATCGGTTGGTAGTGCGAAAAATCGAACCGCAAATAATTCGGAGCGACCACCGAACCGGCCTGCTTTACATGCGTTCCCAAAACTTCTTTCAAAGCTGCATGAACCAGATGCGTCGCCGTATGGTTTCGCCGCGTCGCATCCCGCTTTTCGGCATCGATAATCGCAGTGACCTTGTCGCCGACTTTGATCTCGCCTTTTTCGACTTTAACTTTGTGAACGATCAAACCCTCAACCGGTGAATACGTATCCGCAACCGCCGCCCGTAGGTCAGCACCACCAGCGGTAGCGGGTGGTTTAACTTCACCCTTCCTATCCTCCGAGTTTAACCGCCTACTACCATAGGCGGTACTGACAAGAACGCCCGTATCACCAACCTGCCCGCCCGATTCCGCATAGAACGGCGTTTGATCTAATATGACACTTCCCTGTTCGCCTTCCTTCAACTCATCAATCTGATTTTCGTGATCGAAAAGGGCAACAACCTTTGCGTCGTCGATCTGCGTGGCATCGTAACCCTGAAATGCGTTCGCACCAATTTGCTCGAGAAGTTTCGCGTAAACCGGACTAACCTCTGATTTACGTTCTGTTTTCCAAATGCCGGATTTTTGCTGAAGTTCTTGTAGTGCGGCATCAAATTTGTCGTTGAATTTGTTTTCGTCAAATGAAATTCCTTTTTCATCGAGATATACGCGAATCAAATCGCGAGGCGTGCCGTAGGTGTCATAGAGTTTTGCAAATTCGTGAAACTCGCCTTTGTTTTTCGCAGACAGATCCAGTTCGTCGAGTCTCGACAATCCGGCTGTCATCGTATTCCCAAACCGCTCTTCCTCGAGCCGAACCATCTTTCCGATGAAATCGCGCTGGGTTTCGAGTTCTGGAAAGGCTCCGCGCATCTGATCGACGACCAAATCGCAGACCTTGTAGAAGAAAGCATCTTTCAGACCCAAATGTTCGCGGCCATGATAAATTGCGCGGCGCATTATTTTGCGGAGCACGTAATTGCGACCCTCATTGCCCGGCAAGATGCCGTCGGCAATTGCGAAGGCGGTCGCCCGCGCATGATCGGCGATCACGCGACAGGCAAACTGCCGGCTTTCGTTCATTCCCTCGTAAACACTCATTACTTCAATAATATAACAGGCTATCTGGCAGAAACGCGACAATAATGGAGCGTGCCTCGCGTTCGAGCACTTTGCACGCCCGTACTTCGTTTTCAGTTATTCGCTTTTCGTTATACGCTATTCGCTATTCCGAACGAAATTGAAAAGCTCTCGACTGTCTGAAAATTTATGAAAAGTTTACTATTCTTTCTTCTAATACTTTCGTCATCCGTAATGCACGCTCAATCCGATAAATTCGCTGCGTTTCGCGAAACATATTTGAAAGAATTAAAAGACGCCGGCATCGTCGGCAGCAGTTTTGTTTTTTTGAAGGATGGCAAGATCGTCTCCGAAATTCATTACGGCTCTGCGAATCTGGAAAAGAATCAGCCTGTTAATTCGGATACGATCTTTCATTGGGCGTCGAACACAAAGCCGTTTACCGGCGTCGCGATAATGCAGCTTCGCGATCGCGGGCTGCTGAAACTCGACGATCCGGTAACGAAATATGTTCCCGAGCTTCGCAAAATTCACAACTCTTTCGGATCGATGGACGAGATCACAATACGCCATTTGATGACGCATTCCGGCGGATTTCGCGGCGGAACGTGGCCGTGGCGAAATAATAAGGATTGGGAGCCTTTCGAGCCAACCGAATGGTCGCAGCTAGTCGCGATGTTTCCGTTTACGGAAGTGTTATTCAAACCCGGCAGCAAGTTCAGTTATTCCAATCCCGGCATAATTTATCTCGGCCGAATTATCGAAACGCTGTCTGGCGAATCGTACGAGACGTATATCGACAAAAATATTTTCCGGCCTTTGGGCATGCGAAACACCTATTTTGACACCACGCCGCCGCATCTGCTCAAACATCGCTCGCATTCCTACTACATCGAAAACGGCAAGCGAACCGAGGGCGTTTTCGACGCAGACACCGGCATAACCGTCTCAAACAGCGGCCTAAATTCGCCGTTGCCAGATATGATCAAATACCTGAATTTCCTGATCGGTGTCAATACCTCAAGTGGCAGCGACCGGCCTTTGTCAGAACCCCGACGCGTCGGGGTAGCGACTGGGTTCTCGATCAGAACCGCGAATAACAAGGACCGTTCTCGTTACGATACTGTTTTGAAACGCACCTCACTCGAAGAAATGTGGCAGCCACAATTGCCGACAACAGTTGACGCAAACGGCAACAGCGGCTTCACAACCGACATTGGCTTGATCTTTTTTCTAAATCGCCGCGACGGCCGCACTTTCTTCGGCCACGGCGGCGAACAAAACGGCTTCATCAGCTACATCGATTTCGAACCCGCAACCCCCCAGGCGTCTATTATCGTTTTCAACACCCAAATCAATTATCCGCCGAACACGCCGCCCGAGAAAAATGTCGTCAGCCGACTTCGAAATGCAATAAGGCAACTTTATTGATGGTGGCAAGAGCGGCGGCGGCACGCAGTTTTTTCCATGTCAATGTGTTAGTTTAAAGCCATCTTAGGTCTAATAAATTTACTTCATCAAGGAGAATATCAATGCATAGATCTTTTCTCACTTTTAGTCTTGTTTTGTTTTGTTTCTGCACTGCGATCACGGCACAAGTTACCGCGATAAAGGCCGGACGCGTCGTCGATCCAGAGAATGGTTCGACTTTAACAAATCAGGTGATCCTGATCGAAAAGGGCGTTATCACCTCCATAGGCTCAAACACCCCGATCCCGGCCGGTGCTAATGTGATCGACCTTTCAAACAGCGTAGTGTTACCGGGTCTTTTCGACATGCACACTCATCTCTGCATGGACGTTATCGAAGCACGCGATCATGGAAATTACTATTTTACAACGCTGCTTGACCCTGATTCTTATCGGGCTATCGAAGGCGTCGTAAATGCGCGTACGATGCTTGAAAGCGGCTTTACGACCGTGCGGGATGTTGGGAACGAGGGAAATTATGCCTGCACAAGC
>JBOGOW010000341.1:0-4520 GCA_050748285.1 Pyrinomonadaceae bacterium | reverse complement strand
ATTGAATGTTCCCGTGAGCGGTTCGAGATTAGCCGGATCGCGCGTAACGACAAAATGATCGGCACCGAGCGATTTTGCGTCCGCCTCTTTCGATGGCGAGGTACTGAAGATCGTAACCTCGGCACCCATCGCTTTTGCGATCTTTACGCCCATATGACCGAGACCTCCGAGGCCGACGATGCCGACCTTCTGTCCGGGACCGACGTTGAAACGCTTCAAGGGCGAATACGTCGTGATGCCCGCACAAAGAAGCGGCGCAACTCCGGTAAGGTCGTCGCCTAGTTTTACCTTCAGCGCATAATTTTCGTCGATAACATATTTATCCGAATATCCGCCGTAGGTTTTCGTTACGCGATCCATCTCGGTGCCGTTATAGGTATATGCGGCCTGCTTGACGCAAAACTGTTCTTGGCCGTTCTTGCAGTTTGCGCATTCGCGGCACGAATCGATAAAACAACCAATTCCGGCGACATCACCGACCTTGAATTTAGTAACTTCATCGCCGATCTGAGAGACGCGGCCGACTATTTCATGTCCCGGAACCAACGGATAATTCGTCGGCATCGAATCTTTCCATTCGTTTTTTGCCTGATGAATATCAGAGTGGCAAATTCCCGCATATTCGATGTCGATCAGAATATCGTGAGCCCCGACCTCGCGGCGGGTAAATTCGAATGGCTCGAATTTCGCTTCGGGGTTGTGTGTTGCATAACCTTTTACGGCAACTGCTTTTGTTTCTGCTGGTGTCATAATTTTTTTCTCCTTGGTCTTTTTTGCTTTGTTTTTCTTTGCGGCCTTTGCGTCTTTGCGGGAAACTCCCACGCAGAGACGCAAAGAACGCAAAGATCAATCAATGGTCGCTATTACCTTTAACTCTATCGCGATCGGCGTCGGAAGTGCAGCAATCTCGACCGTTGTCCGGCACGGCTGATTGTCTGCAAAATATTCGGCATAAATTTTATTATACACCGCGAAATCGTCTTTCATATTTGTGAGAAAAACCGTTACGTCAACGATCTTGTCCCACGACGAACCGGCATCTTCCAAAATATATCGCACATTTTGAAACACCGAATGGCACTGCGTTTCAATATCGTAAGAAACGATCTCACCGCTATTGTTCAGATCAACTCCCGGAATTTCCTTCGTCCCGCGCATCCGTGGTCCGACGCCGGAAAGAAACAATAAATTTCCGACGCGCCGAGCGTGCGGATACAGGCCGACCGGCTCCGGCGCCTTTGACGAATTTATTGATTCGTTATCCATATAAAACTATTTAACGGCGGAAATTGGAATATAATTTAGTTTATCAGGAATATGCTCTATGGGAATAGTTGGGCGAACCCAAAATCGAAGTCCCGGAGAATTCTAAATTAGGATGTTATAGGTCAACGTCAAAAAATTGAGGAAAAATCATGTTTATATCTACAAAATTAGCGGTAATATTTTCAGTCATTGTAGCCGTTGGGTGCGGCGTAGTCAGCAGCTCGACTAAAACCCCGGCTATTGCGGGATCGCAGCCTGAGATCGGCGAGGCACCATTTACCCAATCGGCAAAAGGACAGCAAACAGCCGTATTCGCAGGCGGATGCTTCTGGGGCGTGGAAGCCGTTTTCGAGCACGTGAATGGCGTAACGGATGTGAAATCCGGTTATACCGGCGGTGACGCGAAGACCGCAAACTATGAGCGCGTAAGCGATGGCGACACGGGCCATGCCGAAGTGGTTGAGATTAAATTCGACCCGGCGAAAGTTACTTATGAGCAGCTTTTGGAGGTTTTCTTTTCTGTTGTTCACGACCCTACGCAGTTGAATTATCAGGGTCCGGATCACGGCACGCAATACCGTTCGGCTATTTTTTACACCGACGAAACGCAAAAGAACGAGGCGACGGCGTATATCAAAAAACTGGAAGACGCCAAAACATTCCCGAAAAAGATCGTTACACAAGTCGTGCCGCTTGAGCAGTTTTTTGTCGCGGAAGGCTATCACCAGGATTATATGAAAAAGAATCCTAACGACAGCTATATCGTTTATCACGACAAGCCAAAGGTCGAGGCGTTGAAAGCAAAGTTTTCAGGACTTTTTGCCGAGAAATAGATTGTTTGCCACCGGGGGAGGTTGCAAAAGCCAGCGCAGGAACAGGGGAGAATGTTGGTACCACATTTCGCCCTTGCCACTGTGCGGGCTTCTGTATTAAGGGGCTTGTTTTCCTTTTTCAGCCCAGATCTGAACAAGATTTAACAGTGTTTCGGTCGATTTTTCTAATCCTTTCCGCGAATTGAATTCTAACTTTCCATGAAAGTTATGACCGCCGGTGAATAAATTCGGCGTCGGCAAGCCCACTGCGGTCAACCGAGAACCGTCAGTGCCGCCGCGAATCGGACGCAACTCAGAGGGAACGCCAGCACGTTTTGCCGCCTCGATCGCGTAGTCGGTAAGCTGCGGATAGTCCTTCAAAACTTCTTTCATATTCAAATAACCGAGCTCGCTTTTATACTCGATCTTTACATCGGGAAATTTCTTTTGCGTTTCGGCGATCTGTTTTTTTACAAGATTTTCCTGGGCGACCAAACCGTCGATATCAAAATCGCGAAGCAAAATTTTTACCGTCGATGTTTCGATATCAAGATTGCCGACGTATGGGTGAATAAATCCAACGCGGCCCTCGGTCGTTTCGGGCCGATTTGGCGCGGCTGCGGGAAAATTGCCGAGAAAATCACCAGCGGCATACATCGAATTTACAAGAATCCCTTTAGCAGTTCCCGGATGCGTCGAAACTCCGCGAAACGTTACGCTCGCGGTTCGCGCCGACCAGGTTTCATTCGAGATATCGCCGAGCTGTTCGCCGTCAACGGTATAAGCAAACTTCGCTCCCCAGCCCTTGATATCAAATTTATCGATCCCGCCGCCGACTTCCTCGTCCGGCGTAAACGCGACGGCAACATTGCCGTGTTTGATATTCGGATTTTGCTTGAGCGTGTCGATCATCGTCATTATTTCAGCACATCCCGACTTATCATCCGACCCGAGCAGCGTAGTGCCGTCCGCAGTAATAATGTCGTCACCGATCAAATTCTTTAGATCGGGATTTTTCTTGACCGTGATGATCTGCGTCTTATCATTCGGCAAAACAATATCGCCGCCCTGATAATTCTTGTGAATTATCGCGTTGACATTCGCCCCGGAAACTGCCGGCGACGTGTCCATGTGCGCGATAAATCCGATAGTCGGCACTTTCGCGTTATCCGCCAAATTCCCGGGCATCATCCCGTAAACAATGCCAAATTCGCTTATGCGAACATTCTGAACACCGAGATCTCTCAGCTCTTTTTCGAGCAATCTCGCCAGATCAAGTTGCTTCTTAGTACTAGGCGGCGAAGGCTGATCCTCAGCCGACTGCGTGTCGATCTTCACATACCGAAGAAAGCGCGACATTGCGGTCTCGGTCGGAGGCTTTTGCTGCGGATAAACGGCGGCAGATGCCGAAACGATAATTGCGATAACAAAAATCAGTTTTAATTTCATGATTCTTACGATGTTTTATTTTCAGAAATGGTTTTCAGCATTTCGACCGGATCGACAATTTTCAAACGCCTGAATCTCTGCCGAAACTCTTTGCTTTCGTCATCAATACCGGTCATCAGATCAAGCAAGTCTCTATCTCGAGTGACTACGTAATCCGCTTCTACCGTTATAGCTAGATTGAGGTATTTTTCGTCCTTCGGGTCGCGAATGAAATCGAATCGATTTTCGACCTTTCTTACAAACCTGGCTTTTTCCAAGACGCGATTCAAGAAAATATCGACGTAATCGCTTGTTAAATGCGGATATTTCTCGCTAACAATCGGACGTGTCAAGACATCTCGTATTTCTAACAAGACGGTTTTGGAAACAAAAAGTGAAATATTTCCGCGATCAACCTCTTCAAATAATTTTTCAGCTGGACTCGCTTGGCTGATGGCGGCCTGTAAATAGACCATGCAGTCAAAAACAGCCCATACAGGACGTGGTTGAGTCATTTCGCCGCATTCTGCTCCTGCCAAACCTCTTCACGAATTTCTTCAAAGAAATCGAGGATTTCTTCCTCGCTCATCCCGCTTTCAGCAAAGCCCTTCTGGATTGGCGCCAGAATCTCGGCAAATGACTTTTCAGCAGCCTTCCTAATTCGCTCGCGTCGATTCGCCGCGTCGCCGATAAGTTCGCTCAGATAATCCTCAACCCTAAGCCGCTCGGCCGACGCCTGCGACTTTACTCGCGCTTCAATTTCTGTCGGTAGATCGATTGTAATTGTCATCATCAAATTATTGAGCGACACTCACACCATTTCCTAACTCCGCGTGGCTTTCTTTCCACATAAGATCACGCTCTGCCTTAAAAAAATCCAGAATTTCATCTTCGTTTATCCCGCTTTCTTTAAAACCTTTACGAATCGGCGCAAGGATCTCGTCGAAAGATTTTTCCGTCGCATCCTCAATCTGGGCACGTCTGTCCGCGGTGTCTTTTATTATAGTCTGAACG
>JBOGOW010000340.1:0-4527 GCA_050748285.1 Pyrinomonadaceae bacterium | reverse complement strand
CTTCGTAGATTTCCTCGAGGTATTCAAGCGCCAGCCACGCGTCATCCGTTTCGTCGTCACCGCTCTCGATCATCTTGGCGATGATCATTGCATCTTCAGCAGTTAAATCCGTTGACTCAAACTCGGCGCGTTCGATAAATTGGGCCGCGGCTTCGTTTCCCTGAGCGCGAAGCTCGTTTGCCACCTGCTTGGCGCCACGCTCTTTTTCAAAAAATTCGCGTTTTGTTTCCGTCGCGCGCCGGGCGGCTTCCATCGAGCGAATTGGGTTGGCAATGATCGCATCGATGATCGAAGGCGATTTGATCATTATCTGCTGGTTTTGCGCGATCATGTCGAGAACCGGTTCGCTCGTAGTGATCTTTGCAAGATTTTCGACCGCAGCGGCTGGCGTTCGAGGATTAATCAGCAGGCCTTCATATATCTTAAAAGCCAATCCGTCGCATTCGGCAATGTACGAAAGGAAGTTGATCGGAGTATCGCCGGCACGAACGCTTTCTTCCAAAAGCCGTTGGTCGAGCTGCGAGAAAGTTTGCTTTGCATTTGCGGCAAGCTCATTATCTTCGGATTTTGAAAGGCCAACAAGCACTTCAAAAAGGTCGTTCTGGGGCAGCGGCAAAGCCCCGCGCGATGCGGCAAGCTGCGCCGGACGCGGTGCCGTGCCCTCGAGAATTGCCTTTACCGCAGGATTCGCAGATTCGACCGATACAGACATAAAATTATTAAATATTGATGTGAGGCTCGATTGGCCGGAAATTCGACCGCATTGACGCTATGTTATCACGAATACGGTGCGTCTTGACTAAGAAGTATGTATCACGTCTAATTGAAATAAAGAGCGAAGGGAATTTGGTCAGAAAATCAGGACGTCATTCCGATTTTCCGACTTATTAAGAAATGATTAGAAACGAGATCGAGAAACTTATCGATGATGGGAGCGCCTGTGTAGGCGTGGTCGGCCTTGGTTATGTCGGGCTGCCATTGATAATAGAGTTTTGCCTTAAAGGCGTAAAAGGGATCGGCTTTGAGGTCGATGCAAAGAAAGTTGACGACATAAATGCCGGTGTTTCGCATATTGTCGATGTGCCGTCTGAGAATGTAAAGAAATGCATCGACGCCGGGACACTTTCGGCGACGACCGATTTCAGCGAACTGAGCAAATGCGACGTCATAATCATTTGCGTCCCGACGCCGCTTCGCAAAACGAAAGATCCCGACATGTCGTTCATCCTGGCTGCAGGCGGCGAGATACAGAAATATTTGCGTCGCGGGCAGATGATAATTCTGGAATCGACGACATATCCCGGCACGACCGACGAAGTTTTGAGGCCGATGTTCGAAAAGAAGGACTTTCGGCTTGACGAAGACTTTCTTCTTGCATTCTCACCGGAACGCGTCGATCCCGGAAATCCAAAGTTTCAAACGCATAATATCCCGAAGGTCGTCGGCGGCGTTTCGAAAGATTCGACCGAGGTCGCCGCGAAGTTATATAGAGTGATCGTCAACGATGTTCATTCCGTTTCATCGGCACGTGTTGCCGAGGCGTGCAAGCTCTGGGAGAACACGTTTCGCGCGATAAATATAGGCATGGCGAATGAGATGGCACGGCTCTGCAACACGCTCGGCATCGATACATGGGAAGTTGTCCGTGCGGCGGCGACAAAGCCTTTCGGTTTTATGCCGTTCTATCCGGGGCCGGGCATCGGCGGCCACTGCATCCCGCTCGACCCGCATTATCTTTCATGGAAGGCGCGCCAGCACGGCTTTGATTCGCAATTCATTTCGCTTGCCGAAAAGATAAATTCGGGAATGCCGGAATACGTCGTGAAACTTGCTTCTGCGGCACTTAACAAAGATCGGAAGGCGTTGAACGGCTCAAAAGTTTTGATCCTCGGCGTCGCGTATAAAAAGGACATCGACGATATGCGCGAATCGCCCGCTCTTTCGATCATCGACCTCCTGCGTTCGCGCGGCGCCGAGGTCGTTTATCACGACCCTTTTGTTGATGAAGTAACGTTCGACCACGCTTACACGATAGGCGAGGCCGAGCCGCTCAAAAACAACGAGCTTACCGACGAGCTTCTAAAAGAGTGCGACTGCACGATAATCTGCACAGAACATTCCGAGATCGACTATCATCGCGTATGCGAGCTTGCTCCGCTGATCGTAGATACCCGCAACGCGCTGAACGAGGAGACCCGCAACGGAAGCGCGGCGAAGATAGTGCGGCTTTAGAACAATAGCCACAAAAAGCACAAAGTGCGCAAAAAGAAAACTCTCTTCTTTTGCGCACTTTGTACCTTTTGTGGCTATTCTGTTTTACTTGGCTTTTTCCATCGGGTAACCTGCGCCTCGCCACGCATTAGTTCCGCCGAGCAGGGCAAACGAATCGGTCAATCCTTTTTTGTGTAATTCAGCAACCAAACTGGCGCTGGTGTGTTCCTTTTGTCAGGAACAGTAGGCGATTATCTTTTTGCCTTTCGGAATGGTATTGAATTTGGCTTCGAGATCCTGAACCGTTATGTTGATCGAGCCCGGAATATGTCCGGCATCGTATGTGGTTTTGACGTGCGTATCTATAAAAACTGCGGTGCCGTCGTCAAACGCCTTCTTTGCATCGGCAAGCGAGATACGCGGTGCGTCGTCGCCATCGTCATGATGTACAGCCGGTGCAGACGCGATCGCGGGCGTCGGTGCGGAAATTTTTGTCACGTTCACCGGATCTGCTGCGTCGGTACACGCAACAAGAAACATCACACAAAAAACAAAAGTCGCGGGAATCAAAGTGCGAACTGAAATATTCATAACATAATTGGTAAGGCCTTTTCTCCCTTACTTCGTGCGGGCTTCTGCATGCGAATCAGGCTTCGCCAAAGGCTGCCAGTACTTCGTCGGCGTGTTCTGCGACGTTTACTTTGTCGAAAATTTTTACGATCTTTCCGGCCTCGTCGATCAAGAATGTGGTTCGTTGAATGCCCATATACTTTTTGCCGTACATCGACTTTTCAACCCAAACGCCGTATTGCTGAACCACTTCCTTTTCCGTATCGGCAACAAGGTCGAACTGCAAGCCGTATTTCGACCGAAACTTTTGGTGCGATTTTTCGCTATCGGTCGAAACGCCCAGCAGCTTGATCTTCTTTTTGTCAAATGTGTCGTTCGCATCACGGAACGAGCATGCTTCCTTGGTTCAGCCAGGTGTGTCGTCTTTTGGGTAAAAGAACAACACGACCCGCTGCCCTTTGTAATCCGACAGCTTGATCGGATCGCCTTCCTGATCCTTCGATGCAAAGTTCGGTGCCTTGTCGCCTTCCTTGAGCATAACCCTCCAAAAAAACTAAAATCCTAATAGGTAATTGTATCACGCGACTGGAACGCAGGCATCCTGCCTGCTTGAGTGCGAAGCACGAAAAAATGTTCCGGCGTAATAGGATTGCCAATATTACCACCGCTCTCGCGGCGTTTGCAGGCAAGGATGCCTGCGTTCCAGTCATGAAATATCTATCGCAAACCGCAGGACTCATTGGCCTCGACACGATCCGCTCAAGGTTTACACAAGAGATCCGCTCAGGCTACGAGCACCGTGCCAAATCGTGCGAAACATGTGAGACGCCCGGCGCATGCTGTCTCGACGTGCATTTTGTAAATATTCGGATCACGCGACTTGAAGCAGCGACGATCGCGAAAAGGCTTGGCGAACTTCCCGTTGAGAGTCGCGACATTGTCATTCAACGAATTGAAAACTCAATTGAAAAGTTCGAGCTTCTCAGCGACCGCCCAATGGAGAATCGATTCTTCGCCTGCCCGCTTTATGAAAAGGGAATAGGCTGCCTTGTTCATGAATCGGGCAAGCCGCTGCCGTGCATCGCTCACGCCTGCTACTCAAAACGCGGAGATCTCCCGCCGGATGAATTGCTCATTGAACGCGAGATCGAGGTCGAAAAACTGAATGCGAAAGTTTACGGAAAAGCGGCTGTGCAGCTGCCTCTGCCGGTAGCTATTCACAATGTGCTTTTTGCTTAAGCCGATGTTTTCATGCGTCCGCCCAAGATCGTCATCGGAAGCAGCAGAAGCACAAAAATAATGTTGTACCAAGCCGGTAGGTATGACCAATGGAACGACTGCACTAATATACCGACGCCGAGCAGCAAAATACCCAAAATCAGCGACGCATTTCGGTTTCCGTTTGCGATCACCGACGCCAGAAATCCCGCCATAATTGAAAAGATAACGCCGCGCACGATGGCCAGAATCAGGATCGACGAATTTGCCTGATCGATAAATGGCGTTTTATTGAACATCGCCTTTTCAAGAGCCACTTGATGCGGGGCATACCAATCCGGCGAAGCCATTTTCAACACCTCTTCGCTGCCGACCCAAAGTACCGACCACGCCACAAACCCGACGACAACTCCCAAAATTATACGCACCATAATTTCTCCTATGATGAATTTCTACTCCATCGGCAAAGGTTTCACTCTGCCAAAACGAAATTGTTAAAATCTTCAAAGACCCAATTGTGGGTTAGGG
>JBOGOW010000339.1:0-4531 GCA_050748285.1 Pyrinomonadaceae bacterium | reverse complement strand
CCGCTATTTGATCGGCGATCAGGCATTCTTCCGCGCCCTCCGTCGCATGGCGTATCCAACCAAAGAAATGGAATCCTGGACCGACGGCCGCCAAACGCGCCTTGTAAACACAGACGATTTTCTAAATATCGCCGAACGCGAATCGGGAATGAAACTTGGCGGGTTCTTCGAGCTGTATTTGAGACAGCCGAAACTGCCGATGCTGGAAACCCGCGTCATTACAAGCATCAACCCGAACAAGCCGAGCATCTTGGAGCTCGAATGGAAAACGCCGAATGAGATGCCGTTCCCAATGCCGTTAGATGTCGTCGCGGACGGCAAAAAACAGCGAGTAGAAATGAAAAACGGTAAAGGCTCGATCTGCTTCACAGGCACCGCACCGGTCGTTGACCCGAACGGGTGGGTTTTGAAGGAGACCAAACGATGAATATTCTCCCGGCAGTGCGTTCAAAAATAATTCCATTGCATCGATTGCGCATTCAATATATTCTATTCACTAAATGAGCCAAATACTTGAACAGGCGCTAAAACTATCGGTAGGTGAGCGGATTCGGCTGGCGGACGATCTTTATATGAGTGTAAGTGAACGGCAGGGAACTGTCTCGTTGACGGACGAACAGATCGCAGAACTGGAGCGGCGTCTCGATGAACACCAAAGGAATCCGGAAGACGCGATTCCAGTAGCGCGGTTTCTCGAACGTTTTGATGCACGATGAGCAGCCGATCATTTGATCTCCTGCCCGCGGCCGAGCACGAGGCAAACGATGCGTTCGATTGGTATGAATCGGAACAAGTTGGTTTGGGCGACAGATTCAGAACTGAACTAAAACTAACACTCAAACGAATCATTTCCAGCCCGCTCCAATACGCGGTCGTTCATGGGTCTGATATTAGACGCGCCGGTATTAAACGATTTCCATACTCAGTTATATTCAGATTAGAGAATGATTCAGTTCTTGTGCTGGCAATCTTTCACGAGAAAAGAAACCCAATTATCTGGAGAGGCCGCATAGACTAAATCGGTTAGCTGCTCCACAAAACTATGCTAATATTACTCTCATTCATTGGAGAAATATATGAGCGATATTGAAGTTGGCAATACCGTTACTTGCGGCATCTGCGGGAAGGAAACGACGGTGCAGTTTGTTACCGAGCGCGATGGCGGCAACGCGTACGATCTAAACTGCATGCACCGCAACACAATGTGCACTAAGTGCAATGTGCTCGTTCGCGATGACAGCGACAACATCCAAAAGGTCGAGCCGCTTTGCAAAACCTGTAATCCCGAGGCATTTGATGATGATGAATAAATTTGTCGGTCTGATCGTTTTCGTTTTACTGCTCACATCCGCAAGTTGGGAGCAGAGCTCATCCGACGCTGCCGAACTCACCCGATTGCTAAACGAATTTCTGGCGGGCGCAAGTCGCAATGATGCGGACGTTCATGACCGCTTTTGGGCGGAAGATCTTATCTACACGCGTTCGTCCGGCGCAAGAACGAACAAGGCCGAGCTGATGAAAGGCGTGCGTTCGACCCCGGCTCAAAAGGAAGGCGATCCGGTTACCGTTTATTCTGCTGAAGACGTCCAAATCCAACAGTATGGCAACGCTGCCGTCGTCGCTTTCAAATTGGTCGGGAACACTACGACAGCCGATGGCAAGAAATCGACTTCCAATTTTTTCAACACCGGAACCTTCATCAAACGCAAAGGTAAATGGCAGGCGGTTGCGTGGCAAGCGACGATTATCCCGCCGCCGCAATCCACGAATCAAGCTCAAACCGTCCAAGCGCCCGTAAAACCATCGACACCCGGCGCCACGACGCGAACCTATGTTAAAGGCCAACGCGGCGGCTGTTACTATCTAAACTCAAACGGAGCAAAGGTTTACGTGGATAAGAAATACTGTCCGTAAACAAATTATGCGAAGGCCCGCATGTTCCTAGCCCAAATGTTAAAAAGGGCGATACGCTCAACTCATGGAAGGTGCCGAGCGCGGGGGCAAGTTCGCCTTCCGGACTGCGTGTAATTTAGATTCCGACTCTACCAAAACATTCGGGATAATAAACAGGAATTAAGTATCTTGATACAAGTCAGGTTAGGAAAGCGGGCTTGCCCTCGCAAACCTGATTTGCACGTAAATGAATACTTGGTAATATTACGCAGTTAGGAAGGCGGGCTTGCCCCCGCCGCCTTTGTTTACATGAAAGCGGTTTATATAAAGGAATTTGGCGGGGTCGAGAATCTTGAAATTCGGGAGGTTGCTGAGCCGAAAGAGCCGAAGCGGATTGAGGTTTTGGTGCGGGTTCGGGCGGCGGGGTTGAACCGTGCCGATCTGCTTCAGCGGCGCGGGCTTTATCCGCCGCCGGAAGGTTTCGATCCGAAGATTCCGGGTTTGGAATTTGCGGGTGAGGTCGAAGCGACCGGAAGCGGCGTAACCCAATTTAAGATCGGCGATCGCGTTTTTGGTATTTCTTCGGGCGAGGCGCAGGCGGAATTGCTTTTGAGCAATGCGGGCCTCGTCGCACGAATTCCTGATAACCTAAATTTCACGGAAGCCGCCGCAGTTCCCGAAGCGTTTATAACGGCGCACGATGCGATATTCACGCAGGCAAAACTAAACGAAGGCGAGACGCTGCTGATACATGCGGTCGGTTCGGGCGTCGGGTTAGCGGCGTTGCAGTTAGCGAATGCGAACGGCGCGTTGACGGTCGGCACCTCGCGGACATTGAATAAGCTTGAGCGTTGCCGCGAACTCGGATTAGATCATGCGTTACACGCGCCCGAAGGAGAGTTTGCCGACGAACTGCTCGCCGCAACGAACGGCGAAGGCGTCGATGTGATACTCGATCTAGTCGGAGGCGAGTATTTCGAGCAAAATCTGCGGGTTTTGAATCCGAAAGGACGCTTGATGCTTGTCGGTTTGACCGCCGGTGCGAAGGCCGAATTCGATCTCGGTCTCGCATTGCGAAAACGAGCGACTATCAAAGGCACCGTCCTGCGCGGACGTTCGACCGAAGAGAAAGCGGACGCCGTTTCGAGTTTTGCAAAAGAGGTTGTACCACTATTCGAGAGCGGCGTTTTGAAACCGAATATCGACCGCGTATTCCCCGCCGCCGATGTCAGACGCGCGCACGAGTATATCGAATCGAACGAGAGTTTTGGTAAGTTAGTGGTTGACTTCAGTTAAACCCAAATAAAGCATGAATAAAACGTAATCGTGGTGCCGAAGAAGCAAAACGACGGATTACCCGTTCAACCTTTAACGCAAAGCCGCAAGGTCGCAAAGACGCAAAGAGAAATAAAAAATGCTATTCCCACTAACCGTGTCCTGGTTTCGCTTTGTTTCTTAGCGTCCTTGCGTTACTTATCGATATTTTCGTAATCTATAATCCGCGTTAAATCAAAAGCCAGAATTGTCTTTATTCAGCCGGAGGAACAAACTTGCCAATAAAATATTTCGTATTAATACTTTTCTTCTTCGTTTTTTCAACCGTAGTTTCAGGTCAAAATCAGACAGATCGTGATAAAGGTGAGATTTTTGTCGGTTATACGAGCCACTTCTTTGTAGATGATCCCGGACCACCTCTTACGGTGACCTCACGTGGAGTAGAGGTCGCTGGTGTTTATTACCTTCGTCGCTATATCGGGATAAAGGCAGATGCGTCTATAACCACAAGTTCGACCGCATCATTTAACTTTGTTCCCGGATTTGACAATCCAACGAATGCCGCCGTTTCTTACCAACAGAAAATCAGCGTCAGCACATATACTGCCGGCGTCCAGTTTAAGGATAGCTCGAGACAAAGCAGATTCCGGCCGTTTGCACACGCTTTATTCGGAGCGGGTCGTCTCGAAAATAAGGTGACCAATATTTCCTGCACTACGGTCAGCAATTGTTCCAATGTTCCGCCTAACGAGACCTCTACCGGGTTTGCCCTGCTTCTCGGCGGTGGATTGGATATAAAGATCAACAAACATTTTGATGTCAGAGCCGCCCAACTCGATTTGAGCGGCATCGCTGGAGGAAAGAACGCAGTTTTTTTCCGTGGTGGCAGCAACGATTTCAAATTTGGAGCAGGAATTGTATTTAAGTTTTAGCGATTAGTCCGGGCGGCGGCGGCATCCGTTACAATGCAAAGTCCCGCAACGCCCTTGAATTCGAGCTCATTCTGAAGGCGAACCGCACCCGCGTAATCCAAAAAATTGCCCTCGACGCGGTCGAACGAGATCACCGACCAGATCGGCTGATCGAGCTCGCTTAACCTTACACCGGCGGGCGAAGAATCGGTTTGTTCAACTGCTTGCGTCATCTTATTGACCAGATAATATCAGCCTATCACAAGATTTCCACTTGTGGAAAAAATTCATTCGTTAGTGTGGCTTCGTGTAATTTAGTGGACATCATCTTTACTTGATTAGAGCCTATCCACGAAGCAACTGTGTTAAAAGTCAAGTTCAAGACAGTAGTGGTTTGACTTGCCATGCTCGGTTATTTTTGAGGATGGCGTTTAGGGTAATAAGTAATTTTC
>JBOGOW010000338.1:0-4533 GCA_050748285.1 Pyrinomonadaceae bacterium | reverse complement strand
GTGCAAAGCGTAAACTCGACGGCAAAAGCCAGGCAAAATGCGAAAGAATACATTCGCGCGTAAACGATATCTGCGAATACGCCCACGGTCTCGGTCAACCTGTTTTCATCGACGCAGAGGAATCCTGGATACAGGACGCCATTGACCGGCTTGCAGCCGAGATGATGGAAAAATACAACATACACCAGCCGATAGTTTTCAATACCATTCAACTTTATCGTAAAGATCGTTTGCAGTATTTGTACGAATCGCGGCGGCGGGCGAACAAGGATGGTTATCTGCTTGGCGTTAAGCTCGTCCGCGGTGCGTATATGGAAAAGGAACGCGAGCGAGCGGAAAAGAACGGTGAAGAATCACCGATACACGAGAATAAATCTGCAACCGATAAAGATTACGATGCGGCGACGGAATATTGTCTGAAGCACCTGGACGAGGTGTCATTTGTTGCAGGAACTCACAACGAACACAGCGCGTATCGACTCGTTTCGCGAATGCACAAACTCGGAATTGCAAATGAACATCCTTACATAAATTTTTCGCAGCTTTTTGGAATGAGCGACAATCTTTCATATGTGCTCGCAAAAAATGGTTACAACGTATCGAAATATGTCCCGTATGGGCCTGTCGCCGATGCTATTCCTTATCTGATTCGACGCGCTAATGAGAATTCGTCAGCAGCGGGACAGGTTAGCAGGGAATTGGAGTTGATAAGCAGGGAATTGAAACGGCGTCATCAAGATTGAACTTTAGCTGTCAGTATTTAGTAAGCTAATTGACGGAATCAGACATGTTTTGCCTAAAATGCGGAAATTCTGATCAAATGCCGGAAACATATTGCCGGCAATGTGGTACATTTTTTCCCGATCTCGACAAGCTGCAGAAAAAAGAAACTCCCGTCGAAGAGCACATTAGGATAAACACCTTCTTCACGGTTGCAACTGCGGTTGTCAGTCTCACGCTGGCGATTATTCTCTATTTCACGTTTATCAATAATGGCCCGGCACCGATAATTATTTATCCTGTTTTCGGTTTTCTGATCGCGATGACCGCATGGCAGGTTCAGACATTTATAAGGACTCGGATGCTGCGGAAACAATTCAAAAAGCTGAGGCCGGCGCGTGGTCTTGATAAGCAGCCCGTAACAGAAACTGGTGATCTGCTGCCAGAGGCGAATCTCGAAAACATTGTGCCTGCTAGCATAACGGAACGAACCACTCGGAATCTCGCAGGCGAAAAAGTCGGCTTATCGAAAACCGAGCAATAGTCTTATCGAGCGATCTGAGATTTTACGGTCAGGGTTTGCACGCCACCGATCTATCAATTTGTTTTCCACATCGGTAACAGATCTGTTCCCAATGGTCGCGACCTGTGTGCTGTTAAACGCCCGGTCAGTAAGAACGGCGTGCGGAATCGCGACATTTAGCATTTCAGGTTCTACGATCGCAGCTTCTATCGATTCAGGTGAATCGAAGAGATCATCATAGGCAGATATGTGCCAAAGCGTGCTCTCATCGCGCCGGTCTACGCCGATCAGGCGGAGCAAGGCAAAGCCAGCTTCGAGCTGAAAGAATAAAAAGTCGCCGGGTCGAAATCTCTCGTCCATCGGTGTGAGGTTATCATAGAATCGAACCGTTATGACTAATGAAGAAATGATGAGCATCGCTATCGACGAAGCGAGACTCGGGCTTGCTGAAGGCGGAATTCCGATTGGTGCCGCGTTATTTGACAGCAGCGGAAATGTACTCGGCCGCGGGCACAATCGGCGTGTGCAGGAAGATGACCCTTCGATCCACGGCGAGACAGATGCGTTTCGCAAAGCCGGACGTCAGCAAACTTATCGCGACAAAATAATGGTTACGACGCTCGCGCCTTGTTGGTACTGCAGCGGCCTTATTCGGCAGTTTAACATAGGGAAAGTGATCGTTGGTGAATCGGTAACAATTCAGGGCGGCATCGAATGGCTTCGTGAAAGCGGCGTCGAGGTTATCGACCTTGCATCCGATCAATGCATTGAGATGATGACCGCTTTCATCGACGAAAATTCGCTCCTTTGGAACGAAGATATCGGCGCTGAATAATCTACTTGTGTCATAAAACGCTCTCGGTGCGAAGTTTTTCCCACATCCTGACCTTTGAACCTGCATCATCATCGCCGGCACCGGCTACGCCGCCGTGGCTGGTTCTAAAATCCTTTCTTTCGAAATTCACTCCGCTCTCGTGCTTCTTTCCGCAGGTTGGAAACAACTGCCGGTCGAGCCAGCTTTTCTTTGTCGCTACCGCGTGATAGACGTTTTTCACGCTATGTGGATGTGTCTTGATCGACCGCATCGAACAAGAACATTGCGTCGATCGATCCGCCGGTTCGCTTTAAGTTGTGAGCGACTTGAATACACGCCGCCGCTCCGCGGCTCCAGCCGATCAGACTCACTTTGCCCGAATGACCACCGATATAACCGCAGGCCCGATCCGCCATTTTGCGGATATTGATGCCGCTGCCGGACATTGAGATCGCCGCAGGGCCGGGCAAATAGATCGCGCTCGATTCCCGAGTAATCAAATAGGCTTCCCATACGTAATATTTATAATTGTTTTCACCGGCGATGGTAGGAGAACTACCCTCAAGGGCTATAAGCATTTGAACCTCCTGTTAAACGGCTGAAATAACTGAAACAAAAGAATTTTGATACAATAGTGTAAACGAATATCAACTTAAGAGTAAACGGGCATTTAATTTTTTATGACAACAAAACAAGCAGTTATTATAAGTGCGGCGAGAACACCAACAGGAAAATTTCAAGGGGCTTTAAAGGGTTTTACCGCGCCGGAACTGGGGGCGATAGCTATAAAGGAAGCCGTTAAACGCTCAGGTGTGGAACCGGCGAAGATCGACGAAGTAATTATGGGCTGCGTTATTCAGGCCGGTATCGGACAAGCTCCGGCCCGACAAGCGGCGCTGAAATCGGGCTTGCCGCCGGAAGTTTCGGCACTTACCGTGAACATGGTTTGCGGTTCGGGTTTGCGTGCCGTTGCGTTGGCAGGACAATCCATACAATTGGGCGATGCCGATTACGTTGTCGCAGGCGGAATGGAATCGATGTCAAACGCGCCTTACGCATTGCAGAACGCACGCGATGGTTTTCGGATGGGAAATCAGACAGCGATCGACCTAATGATCCACGACGGTTTATGGTGTCCGTTTGAAAATTGGCACATGGGCAATACCGGCGAAGTGGTTGCCGACAAGCACCAGATAACGCGAGAGACGCAGGACGAATATGCGTTCAATTCACATCGAAAGGCTGCGGAAGCACAGGCTGCGGGAAAATTTAAGGATGAGATCGTGCCTGTAGAAATACCACAGAAAAAGGGCGATCCGATCATTTTGGACAGCGATGAACCTGTTCGTCCCGATACGACTGTCGAAACTCTTGGAAAGCTCAAGCCGGCATTTAAGAAAGACGGTGGAACGGTTACAGCGGGCAACGCTCCGGGCGTGAACGATGGTGCTTCGGCTGTGGTCGTAACGTCGAGCGACAAGGCCAAGAGCCTTGATGTCGAGCCATTGGCACGGATCGTTTCCTATGCGGTTTCAGGTATCGAACCGAAACTCATTATGCTGGCACCGGTCGAAGGCATTCGACGAGCGGTTGCAAAAGCCGGATGGAAGCTGGAAGACGTCGAACTTTTCGAACTGAACGAGGCATTTTCCGTACAGGCTCTCGGTGTAATGAAAGAACTCGGCATCGATCCGGAATTGGTGAACGTAAACGGCGGCGCTGTTGCGATGGGACACGCGATCGGCAATTCGGGTTCACGAGTACTTACGACGTTGCTTTACGAAATGAAGCGTCGCGGTGCAAAACGCGGTGTTGCCGGTCTTTGCCTGGGCGGAGGAAATTCTGTCGCGATGGCTGTGGAACGAGATTAGACTTAGTCCAGAACAAATTATGACTGCGAATGATAAAGCCCGACTTTTAGGATTGTTTTTTTGGCTATATACCGGCCTGCATATTTTGATTGTGGGTGGCATCGCCGTCATTTATCTTGCCATTTTCGGCGCCGTGTTCTCGCAGTTGCCGCAAAAGCCGGACGAGCCGCCGCCGGAACTGATAATGGCGATCATCGCATTTGTGTTCTTCGTGACACTGATCTTCACGCTCCTTTTTTCTATCCCGAAGATAGTTGCGGGTTATGGACTGCGAAAAAATAAACCGTGGGCACGGACGTGGGCGATCGTCGGATCGATAATGGCGTGCATGTCGTTTCCGATCGGAACGGCTCTTGGCGTTTTCGGCCTCGTATTTCTTTTTAGCGACGAAGGCAAGCTTTATTTTGATGAGAGATCGGCTGTCGGTCAGATCGGGCCGAATCAGCCCGCACCGAATAGCTGGCAATAAACAATAAACATGAATGAAACTATTGGCGTAATCGGCGCCGGAACGATGGGTAACGGAATCGCTCAAACGGCGGCTTCTGGCGGATTCGAAGTCGTTTTGTGCGACATTGACACGGAATTGCTCGAACGCGGTGTTT
>JBOGOW010000337.1:0-4535 GCA_050748285.1 Pyrinomonadaceae bacterium | reverse complement strand
ACTCTATATCGCTCGATCCGAACAATGCTGGACGGAGACTTAATAGAAGAATTGGATGAACGACCGGATCCCGAACTTGACGATCAGAGGCGCAGGTACTATCGGCTGACAGGTCTTGGAGCAAAAGTTTTGAGCGACGAAGTGAAACGACTAGAAAGCCTGCTAAAAGTGGTAAGGAAAAGCAGTGTTTTGACCGGGAATCGACTCATCGTTCTTGGGGAACATGGCCTATGAAGCGGTTTCAAGAAAATGTGTGGCTAGTTTTCCCGATGCGTTTTTATCACGGTCTTATCATTACCTTGCCAAAAGAGTTCAGGGAAAAGTATGAACGTGAAATGGTGCAGGTGTTTCGTGAATGTTGTCGCGACGCGTATGGATATAGAGGAGGCTTCGGCGTTATGAGCGAGTTGGCTAGGAGCACGTTTGACTTGTTGGTTAATGCCGTCAAGGAAAGGTTCGCAAGTTTAGTTAGCGATGATCGCCGAATGTTGGCACTGCTGACTATTTCTGTGGTTGCGGTCGTTGGAGGATTGTATGCTGCGTTTGCCGAATTACGGAGCGATGAGGTTCCCGGATCAGTCTTTATGGTCTTTCTTTTTTCTTTCGTTTTGGGTTTTCTCCGACCGTCAAGTTTTTTGCTGACAGGTTTTTTGGTTGGGTTTATGTTGCCTGTTATGCATTTTGTCGTCCGTATGGAGGGGCGGGTACTGCCCGACCAGACAGACGCTTTCACGCCAATTTGGGGATTTCTTATGCTGATTCCTGCTCTGGTTGGATCGATATCCGGAGGCGTATTCCGGAGTTTATCTAATTACGTTTCTAATCGTTTCGAATAATATGAAAAAAACTTTCTTGCTTTGGACAATTCCTGCCGCCTTGCTGGTTTTTGTATTGAATCTCGTGGGCCACTTCCTCTATGTGGTTTTTTATAGCTATGTAATTAGTCCAGGGCAGGAATTTGTGTCGTACGAGCGGCACGCCTTAGTTAGTGCTCCATACGTAACCTTTGTAATCGGATTCGTTTCGATGCTTTGTGTCAGCCGGTGGGTCAGCAAGAGAGCAACGGCAAATTACCGTTTAGTTTCGGCCATGCTCGTCCCTTTGCTATATTCACTGATCGACATCTCGATCGTCATTTATCTTAAGGAATACTCGAGCATCCCGCTCCTATTTGCCATATCGTATGCACCATATTTTATTGCGGCGTATGTCGGAGCGGGGTGGACGAAAAGACCG
Source organism: Pyrinomonadaceae bacterium (assembly GCA_050748285.1). GTDB lineage: Bacteria > Acidobacteriota > Blastocatellia > Pyrinomonadales > Pyrinomonadaceae > OLB17. Next base: position 3,299 of record JBOGOW010000337.1, on the reverse strand, counting down.
GAAAAACCCATTGAAGAGCCGAATCCTGAAAGTACTGATCAGATCACTTCAATATGAAAACCCAGGGAGCTGCCGGATATTCAACGTGTGAAGGCGGTGAGTCAAAAATCACTCGCGGTAATGAGGCGGCTTAGCGCTTGGAGGGGAGAGACAAGATGACATTTGTTCGCTTGGCATGGTTAGTAGGCGTTGCCGTATTGGTATTGGTCCTGAATGTCGCGGCCAGCATTTTGTACATGACCGTGTACGGGCACCTGATTGATCCGGGCCACGAAAAGCAATACTACGACGATCACATCCAGATCGCCGCGCCGTATTGCAGCATTGTTGCGGGCATCCCGTTGATGTTCCTGGCAGGTTGGTTGGCGGGTGGCTGGTGGGAAGCAGATTTCGCAATCAAGGCCGCGTTAACGATTTGGCTCGTCTATGTCCTCATCGACATCGCTGTGCTGTTGGCAGCGGGCATGACGGGATGGATAGTAGTTTTATTCGCCGCTTCATTTGCGACCAAACTGGCGGCGGTTTATGTTGGAGCGTTGGTTGGTGGTCGTCGTGCCTAATGGTTGTCATCCATGAGCACGGTCGAAGCGTTTTTACCTTGAGGAAATGATTTTAAATTCGAGAGAATAAATATGCGCCCTTTAAATGAAATAGAACATGTTTCACCAAATTTCCTAGCCAAGTCTGTGCTAAAACATTTGCAGCCGTGCGTCTGGCTGTTAGTGACTGTTGTTTTCTTTTCTACAGCCATGGCACAAACCCCGGTGACGATTAACCGTTCGACTACGCTCGAACAGACATTGAAGCCGGGAGTCTCTCACGCATACGCGGTGCGCCTTGAGCGCGGCGAGTCGGCAGAAGTGGTTGTGCGGCAGCAGGGGGTTGATGTCATTGTGGACGTTAGAAATCCTGCGGGAAAGTTGCTCGATTCGATAGATAGCCCGACGGGACGTAATGGGGATGAAACGGTTGAAATCATAGCTCAGGAGAGTGGGATATACGGCATTACCGTGCGCCCTTTCGATAGCAATGAGCCGGCTGGCGGTTATCGTTTAGAGGTCAGAGCGTTGCGAGACGCACGTGAGACAACCGAGTTACTTCGGACGCGGCGTGAAGCTCGTAATGCTGCGGCTCAATGGCTGCGCCCGCGCAGTGCGGCGATTGCTCGCTCCGGCATTATTCCAACGAATGTTAAAGTCCCTCTCTTAGACGAACTCGCGGGGCGCGTCCGAGTTGTAGGACTCGGCGAAGCGACGCACGGCAGCCGCGAATTCAACGACTTGCGGTTTTCGCTGACTAGATATTTGGTTGAGAGGCACGGATTTAGAGTTATTGCCTTAGAAGCTAGCGCAAGCAATCTCAGTCAAGTAGCTTCATACATTAACGGCGAGAGCGAATTGACACCCGCCATGTCAGGTCTAATTGAATCCAACATTTGGATAGGTCAAAGGACGCGACGCGAATTGATTGAGTGGGTTCACAGATGGAATAAAGGGCATCCGAAGGATCGTGTGCAAGTGATCGGTGTTGATGCCAGTGAGAATCCTGGTGCGCGTGAGACGTTGCGAGTTTTTCTCAGCCGTGCATACGGAGAGGATTTGATGAAACGCTGGACAGCAGCCGAACGCGAATTGGCTGCGGCTGATGAGCAAACAGCAGTGTTTGGCGATTCTGGAGTTGACGCGGCGACAAGGCAATTGCTTTTGGAAGTCGTTGCGGGGATGAAGCTGGATGCTCCGATTCTAAAAAGCCGATTCGGTGCGCTCGCGTTTGACTCGGCACTGGAAGCGGCGCAAACGCTTGCAGAATTCGCGGACTTCAACTCCGGCTCGGATGCTGCTATCAGTCATTCCAGAGACTGGTATATGGCGGCGAGAGTTTTACGCGCATTGCAAGAGAAAGGAGCATCCGCAAAAGTAGTGTATTGGGCGCACAATGCCCATGTGGTGCATCCGCCCAAATCTGACAGAACCACCGGCGCAGTGCTGCGTAACGCGCTTGGGTGCGAATATGCCGCCCTAGCCGTTACTTTTGGCGAAGGTGCTTTCGTGGCTCAAATCCCCAATGACTTGGAAGACCGTTTGGCAGTGTCCACGCTGCCGCCAGCGTCGGATGGATCTATCGAATCAGTTTTGAGGGAATCACGTTCGGACGGCACGCTGGCGAATTGGCCTTGCGTCACACCGACAAGCGACACTGACATCCGAGCCGTCCCTGAATGGCTGAAAATAGCGCGTCCTATGCACTGGATTGGCGGACTGTATAAGCCGGACAGCATGATTTCGGAGGCTTTTCGTAACTTCAATCTCTTGCAGGACTTTGACGGAATAATCTATCTGCCGCGCGTGACAGCGGAAGATATTCCTGCTGACCGTCCACTGATTCCAGCGCGAAAGCGATAGTTAATGAGTATTCACTCAAACGCCGCGCACAACAAATCAATGGACGTGAGGGCGAAAAGCCGACTTTGTTATCAACATATTCTGTTTAACGCGGAGTTGCGTGAATTCGGTTTTGCCCCACATCATCTCCGTCGTTCTGTTCCTTCACCTGTTACCGGTGAAGTGATTATTAGTTAAAGCACTTGCGAGGATATAAAAATCATTGAGTAAGAGGAATTATTTTATGTGCGTCGAATGTGATGATGACAACCGGATTACAAGACGGTCTTTTCTAGCTAGTGCAACCGCGGTTGTCGCGGGCGTAGCATTTGGCTCGGAAGCCGCAGGGCAGCAACAGCAGAAGGTTTTAAACGACCCCAAAATCATTCAGGGTGAAGTTAGTTACAAGAGCGGCTCGGACACTATTAACGGGTTTCTGGCGCGACCGAAAAAAGCTGGGAGGTATCGTGCCGTTTTTATTGCCCATGGTAATAATGGGTTCCCGAGCGATATCAAATACACGGCGGCTTGTTTAGCCCAAACTGGTTTTGTCAGCATGATTTATGATTCTGGTTCGATTGCGCCGATTCCCACGGAAGAAAAAGCTTTAGCCGTGTGGCGCGACTATATTTTTAGATACGAGTTTGTAAAACGACAAATGCGGGACGTCCAGGCGGGAATCGGTTATCTCAAAGAACAACCTTTCGTAAAGCGTCACAAGCAAGTCGGTTTCGTCGGGTTTTGTGGCGGCGGGAGATTGGCACTTCTTTACGCAACACAATCGAAAGACGTGAAGGCAGTGGTTTCGTTTTACGGGGCGGTTGATTATCACGATCGCAAACACAAGACGCACCCTGTGCCGAATGTAATAGATGTTGTCAAGCAGATTCAAGTTCCCGTGCAGGGCCACTACGGAAT
>JBOGOW010000336.1:0-4600 GCA_050748285.1 Pyrinomonadaceae bacterium | reverse complement strand
TTCCGGTTGATACGGTTTATCTTGATTCGACCGGCGTCTGTCACATTGTCGGGCCTGGACCGACTCCTACTCCGACTCCAACCCCGACGCCATGCGACCCGTTTGCCGGGCTTCCTTGTCAGTCCCCGACGCCAACGCCGACTCCGACACCGAATGTGGTGAGCGTTACATTCTCGCAGGTGGTGGCCTCAAGCGAGCCGATAAGTCAGAATCCGGTGGTAATGCCGCATAATCCGGGCGTCGGCCAGCGTATTTTCCCCGACGATGATTCTCCAGGAGATATGACAGATAGACGGCTCGTTCGCGTATCGGCGACTCTTTCACAGCCGGTGGCAAATGTTCCCGTCTATTTCAGAAACTTCGATCTTGATGACCCGGCAACCGATCCGATTATTGATCCGATGGGCACTGCCGGCAACGATAACAATGGGATGCCGAACGCCGGGGAGCTATTGTTCGCAAACGGATGCGGAGCCAACGGGGCAAGTGTTCACTGCCCGACCGATGCCAACGGGGTAGCGAGGATCGATTTTATCGTTACAAGGCAGCCCGGTGACAATTTTGCAATTGCGGCAAGCACGATCCCGGCACAAGCAAACGCCGTTAACATCGCCGGCATCGAATTAACAAACGGCGGCGGGCAGACAATACCGACAAGTTGCCCGACCCAACCAGTTTGCCGAAGTCAAATGCTGACAGTCTGGCGGCGATTGCACATCGAGGTCGATTCAATGGGAATCGCAGCAAATAATCGGGTACAAGGCAGGATCGAAACCACTACTCGGATTCGTGTCGGTGAAACCAGAGTGGTTCCAATTACCGCAAGCAACGGCACCATTGGCAATCTTGAGGTGAACCGGTTCGAAGGCGGAAGAATGGTGGCAAATTTCAAGTCGTTGCGGGTTGAATGCAATTTGACCAACGCGTCAACGACCGATGATTTTTGTAACAACGCTGCGTCTGTGAACGTTCGAAACGCAGGCGGCGCTCTGATTACGCTTATCGCCAATACTCCGTTCGACTTGTACGACGACGACGATTTCAACAACGACGACGGAACAAATGTTGACGGAGATACGAACGAAGACATACCAAGTCCTGACGATCCATCTGTAAATGCGACGGCTTTGATGCAATCGAACGATGTTCTTTGCAGTCAAACAGTTACGTCTGGGTGCAATGTTTTCGCATCAACCTACGTCCGTCCGTTGTACGATATAACAAACGACACAACTGACAATACCGGCTTTCTGGCGAATATAGAGCTTGGACAGGCAAGAGGCGTTTTTATGAATGGCTTTGACCAAAGGGCCACAGAAAACGACCAGGAGTTTTGGACTATAGTTTTGTATGGGGCCTATCAGTCAATTTCGGATTCTCTTGGCATACCAATCTTGCCGCCGGGAGGCTTAGATGGGGATCCACCTGATTCTGATGGGGACGGGAATCCAGATGGTTGTCCTGAAGTGGCATATGGCCAGGCCGACACACAGGGGCCAGGTGGGCTGGGTGCGGGAATTTTTATGGAGGTTCTAAGACCACGAGAATCAGCAAATGTTGTGAATTATCCGATAAGTCCGGCCCGAACGGCGGCACATGAAATCGGACATTTATTTGGCGGAGATCACGATGACCATGGTTTAATGGATCCAAGTTGCGGACCAGATACTACCCTTATGACCGGTTACATTTTCGACCCCCGTACTATCGGGAGGCTTCGAGCGTTACCAAACCCATAATAAATATTGAAGGAGAAAAAAATGAAAACGAAAATATTTCTTTTTATGACAGTTGTCTTAGTTGTTGCGGTGTCCATATTGAATTGGGTCACCAGTGTCAATGCCGACAAAAGCGAAGGAAATGGCTCGCCTTTGACTCTTATCGTAGGTTCGGAAAAAGAGAGCTATGTTCTTGGCGAAATGATTAGATTGAACTTCGACCTTGTAAACAAAGGGTATCAACCCGTCCTCTTAGGGCATGCTCCGAATGTTTTGAATGGCTATCTAAAAATTTGGATAGCTTTTGAAGGGCAAGAGTTTAAGCAATACAGTAATAGCTCATGGGGCCTATTGGACGGAAGCGGTAAATTGCTTCAGCCGGAACAATCCTACAAATCCGATGCTGTGATTCTATGGAACCGTAAGCCACAGACTGCACACCTCAATTTCGAGGCAGCACGGCGGGCATCAAAAGACATGGTTGTTACGGATTATGCATTTCCGATTGCTGGGAACTATAAGGTTAAGGCCGTTGCAAGCACCCCGGATGTAAATACGCCCGGCACTTGGACGAAAATTGAATCCAAACCGATTCAAATCACAATAACCGAACCTATCGGAGATGATTTGAAAGTTTGGAATCTTATCAAGGACAACGGTGACATTGCCTATCTTATTCAACAGAACGACACGCCGACTTATCATGATGAAAAGGCGGAAAAACTGTTGAAAGAGGTTGAGCAAATTGCCCGAGATTTTCCTGATAGTTTTTTGGCCGGTCAAATGAAAGAAAAACTTGAAAAGTTTCGGGTCGAAGATGCAAAACGAACCGAGTGGTTGGAAAAAGCTAGAGTTAAACCCTCAAACTAATTGAGCGTTGAGCGGCGTAATTACATCGAGCACCGGTCAAACGTCCGGTGCTCGATGCATTTTCCGACAGCGATGCCAAAATATCGCGACGTTGATGTTGTATTTCGATAAACGACGAAACGTGAGAACGAAGAACACGGGATTACTTTCGCCTGAGCAAGAATCCGATCACGAGGCCGATGGCGGCCGAGATCAGGATCGCCTGTCCGGGATCCAGGTGATTACGATGGAGACGGCAAAACCGACTTCGCTATATTTCGGCCGAATAACGGGCAGTGGTGGATATTCAAATCGAGCAACGGGGCGATTTGGATGGTTGAATGGGGGTTGCCGGGCGATGTGCCTGTTCAGGGTGATTACGACGGCGACGGTACAACCGACCTTGTTGTAGCTCGACCATCGGACGGCATTTGGTATATGTTGGAGTCTGAGTCAAACTACGGCATCCGGACCTTTGCCGGACCGACTTTCTCGGCGGACGATTGGCCGGTTCCGGCGGATTACAATGGCGACAGCAAGACGGACGTCGCCGTTTGGTTTCGATCAACCGGCACATGGTTCATTGTAGATAGTCAAACAATGGAAACCCGTTGGGAAATTTTCGGAGGGCCGGAAGACACACCGGTTCAGGCACTTTCCGTTAATCGTCCGTAATTTGTTCAATTCAAGATGCTTGGTCTTTGCCAAGCATCTTGAACTTTGGAGTATAGGAGGCAGATATGAAAAGAATAGGCATTTTTTGTGGAATTCTTTTGGGAATTCTAACGGCTGGACTTTACTGGTGGTTTTCTCAAACCGAATTTGTCCGAGCACAGGAACAGGTAATTGACACGGAGTCTAAAAATCTTAGTGATAGAGACAAGAATGTGCCGAAGGAAAAAGTGGAAAGGGCTTATGCGGAAGCGCAGGCAATTCAAGACGCGATCTTAGCAACGATCAAAAAGAACAAGACTAATTTTCGGCTCTACCGAACAAGTGCGCGACACATCAAATATGGAAGCAATCCGGGAAGACGCGGTGAAACTCGAAATGAAATGTCTTGGAGGACAGAAAATACTAAGATTAGTGTCACTATTGGATTAGGGCTGAGCAAGGAGGAAGAACTCTCTAATTTTTTGCCGGCTCTTGATCATATCTCGATGGGAGAATTTTTTGAAGCCGCGGGCTTCGGCGAGAAAGCAATATTGGTTAAGAATGTTGATTTTAACCGCAAGGTCACTCAAGTAAGTCTGCATTTTGTAAAGGCGCGCGCTCTTGTTCACATTTACGTTCAAAATCATCAGAGAAGCAGGGCGAAGAATGAAAAAGAGCTAATGCAGGTTGCGAGGCTCATAGAACCGTTGATCGTGGCAAAGGAAAACTTTGACGATCTTTAGATTGACGAAAATCGTGTTCGTTGTTTGATATTTGGGCCAAAAGATTGTCTAATATTTGTTTGCTCTTTGGAGCAAGTTAATGAATGGGGATTGCGGACAGAGGTGTCCGCGCTCCGGTTTTGGCCGAAAGGGGGTGAGACGATAAATGGCTTTTATTTCAGTAAATAACAACGAATCGATCGAATCGGCGCTTCGCCGTTTCAAGCGAAAGGTTATTTCGGAAGAGATCATCAAAGATCTTAAAAAACATTCTCACTTTATTCCGCCGGGACAGAAAGCGAAATTGAAATCGGCAAACGCGCGCAAACGTAACCGCCGCCGTTTCCGCCAACAGCGGCCGATGAACGCGAGCCCGCGTCCGATGGGCGGACAAAACCGGTAAAGTTTAAAAGTGAAAAAGTGGAAAGGTGAAAAAGTAAAGAGCGACCACATGTTCTCGGCTTTTTCACTTTTTCACTTTTAAACATTTTCACTTTCTAAATATGTCATCGATCAGACCAAAGATATTGATAACGAATGACGACGGAATTCATTCCGAGGGCATCGAGGCGCTCGAAAATGCGATGCGCGAAATCGGCGATGTTTATGTAGTCGCACCCGAATCGGAGATGAGCGGCGCGTCGCACAGCCTAACTT
>JBOGOW010000335.1:0-4601 GCA_050748285.1 Pyrinomonadaceae bacterium | reverse complement strand
GAGAAGTTCCTGAGAGGAGGCGGTTTTCACAAAGTGGCAAAAGTATCGTCGGAGAGTTTGGGTATCGAGATCATCTACTGAATCGCGAATAAACGCGGATGACATGTCGATCGACTCGCGAATACTGGGATGGTCTTCCATGCCAGCGATCCCGCGAACCGCATCGAGAAGCTTGATCGAAAGAGCCAGCTGGCAGGCCGTAGCCGCAGGGTTCCGCAACGCTAATATTTCAAGCTCCTTCTCAAGCGACGGAGTAGCAAAATTGCTGAAGAGATGTCGCGAGACAAACGGCGTACTCAGCTTGTTTCGAAGATCGTTTGAAGTCGTGATAACAATGGGCCTCCGCGGCCAGTCCGTTACTCCGATGACGCCGCCTTCATACCGGGGTATGTAAATAAGTCCGCGCTCAAGGGGCATCAGAAGCGAGTCTTCTATGCTCGCGCCGAACTTGTCGCTCTCGTCGAGAAGCAGCACGGGCGGTGGAGTTTGTAAATCCGCTGCTTTTGACGCAAGATCGTAAGCCGCACCGACCTCGCCGAGAATAAGGAACTGCCTCTGCCACTTTTTCCTGCGAGCATTGTCAAGAAATTCCGTTTGTTCGCTAGCTGGAAGTTCTTTTGCCATGGCAAGGTTCTCTCTCATCCACACCTCCTGCTCCTCCCGATCCCAGTCGTAAAGGATCTCTTCCTGTTTCAGCCCGTCACGACCGGCGACCACACACATTGTCAGATTGCACGAAGACGCAAGAGCCTCCGGAAACGCGGTCTTGCCGCTCCCGCGCGTTCCCGATATTAGCCAAGCACGACCCGATTTGAGGCTCTCACAGAAATCCGAGAAGTTCTGGTCGTCCGGGACATAGCCGCTTGACGCGATCAGCTCAAACAGATCGCGTTCACGTCCCTCAAGAACAACGCGTCTCGGATCGACTTGAGGCCGGGCCGGATCGTGCGGGATCATTTGCTTCCAGCCTCCTGACGCGTTTCGCCTCCGCTTACAGGTGAGTTCTCGGGCAGACCTGTAACAAGAACATAAGCATTGGCACCCGCCGAAACCTCGATAAACGTGTCGTCTTTTCCGTTTTTGAGAATCGCGTTAGAAAGGCCTTCCGACATTGACTCAGACCCTTTGCCCATCTGCTCCTGGAGGATAACCGTGCTTCCCGATCGGCCCGATCTAATAGCGCCGACCGAACCAAGTACCGAAGCGGCCGTATCCTTTAGCCCCGCAAAAAAGCGTGACCATTGACTTGTCAGTTTTCGTTTGTGGCCCACAATCCCCGAGGCTCCGTCGCGTCCAAGCAACTCGCCGCTGAACCTGACAAGTTCTCCGGAGACTGGATCGATGAGTCCGATGATGGTCACGAACGCCCGGATGGATTCACGGCCTCTCACATTGCCTACTAGCGTTGTTCCGGCCGGATACACATATCCCTGTCCCTCGACTGGACGCGTCAACTCCAATCGAACGAACCCACCCGAGTTCCGAAGAGTGTATATGGAGCCGACAAGGCGAACCGGAATCAGCGTGCCGAAAGGTATCTGAGTAGATGCGCTTGGTGCCGATAGAAGTTTTTTCTCGGCCTTAGAGTCACCGACCTTGCGAGGAGGTTCCGCTTGGATGGGCTTTCTCTCAATACCGAAGAACAAAGATCTACCTCGCCCATCGTCCGACCGGTCGCTTCTCAAGCCGGAGTCATTCCGTGGTTCGTCCCGTAGAGAAGGCGGACCAGTCGGATTGGAAGAAGTAGCTTTCTGTGGAGCTTTTTGATCTGGAAGCCGCAACGAATACTCCGTGTTGCGGGTGTTCGACGGTATTTTGTTTTGATCCGTGTTAGCTACTGACATATTGTCTGGAGCTACCGCCCCAGGCTCAAAACTATCGGGAACCGGTCCGCCATCTTTGGAGATCGGCACGCTGTCCGGCTTGTCGGGACTGTCCGGGCCTTTCGTGGCGACCATGCTCAGAGCCATCTTCAGTTTCTCGTCTTCGGTCATAGGTGCTGTCGGTGCGTCCTTTGACCCGCCCCGGCTCACCGGCCGGGTTTGCGGTTTGGCGAACCATCCCATCGCGAAGAACCAGGAAACCGCAAATATCATTACGAAAAGAAAAAGTGCGAAACTGGCAACTGTGCGTAGCACTTTCCGTCCCCGTTTTTTAGGCGTGGTGGCAGGCTGCTCGATGTCGAGGTCTTCATCCTCGTCTTCGGCATTCGTGTTTTCAGGCGTCGCGTCAAGCAACAGTTTTTCGCGGGCATCTTCTTCCTCGAATCCGGGGAGCGCGCTTGGTATCTCGACTGAATCACGTGTTTTTGATTCCATGTTGTTGTCACTCCTTTGTTTTGACATCACTCAATGACGATGTGATCGGTGCATCGGCGGCTTCGCGGTGAGCGACAAGGACTCGGACATTCTGATTAGTGCCGAGTATCGGAGCCTTGTAGACGATCGCGTAATAGACAGTCGATCCCGGCTGCACAAGTCCTTCGAGCGCTGTTGATTCGATATACTGCGGCTCAAGTCGTGTGGTCTGAATACTATTCCCACCGGCGTCGGCAGTTTGGATCTGGAGTTCCGGTGAGCCGGGAACAAGTCTCAGGTTCGACGCCGTGACGTTGCGTACTGCCACGACTACCAGTCTATTTTCAGCGTCGAGCTCGGTTATGCGCGATACGGCAAGTTCCAGTCCTTGCTGCGGTTTTGACCAAGTGCCAAGATTCTTCTTTGGCTCCCGTAGTGTTTCGGCAAGTTTCTTATTGGATATGGCAGATATTTCTGCTTCGGTCTTTCTGGTTGCTCCCCTTTTTTCACGAGGATTCTTCGTGCCGTTCAGTATCGTGAATGCAGAGCTAACAGGATGGCCGGTGTGCGAAGGCTTCTCGGCTGAGTTCGCCGGCTCAACCGCAGATGCCACGCCGACGAGTTTTGAGACGGCTCTTGAATTGATCGGAACGACAGGCGTGTTCTCTCCGCCCAGATCGTAAGCAAGACCTGCCGTTCTCCTTGCTGAGATAACTGCATCGCGGTCATAAGCGATAACGCATCGGTGAGCATTCTTTCTAAGATTCGCTACGGGGACGAACTCAAGAATAAGAACCAACCCGGAACGCATCTGAAGGCTTATCGCAGCGGCGGTTGTTCCATCTTTGGCAGGCAGAAATGACTCGCCGGGGTAGATCGTTATCGACCTGTCCGTCTCTTTTGTTGGGGATTGAAAAACAGACGCGAATTTCGGATTCCCTTCGTGGATATAGTAGATTCCGTCCGACGCCGGGAACTCCACGATTGAGACCGCGTTCTGTGCGAGTCCCAGACGTATCACTGTCGGCTGCTTTGGGTTGACCGTCACGCTGGCCTCGCCCGAAAGATAATCGAGTTCGGCCAGGTTTACGATCGACACCGGCGTCGTTTGTGTAGACACAAGTTGTTTCACAGGCATTTTGCCGGCCGCCTTGGGCGATTGTTTTGGCGGACGCTTTCGAAGTACTTTCGGTTTGCCGGCGCTGGATGGTGTCTGAGCTGCCGTTTCTGTCCAGCCGCACAAGATGATTGCCGGAAGCAATGTGGCGAAGGCAAGTTTTAATAGTTGATTATTCATATTTTTTTAGACAGTTATTTCTCATCCCAAGGACTACTGATCCTGAGGGGTGGTCGTCGAGGTAGCTGTTGTCTCTGCTTCCGTATCATCCGCAACGAGAGTGACGGGCGAAACGGACTTTCCATTCATCGGTTCCACCCGGAAGCGCAGGATCGTGAATCCTGTTCGCAGGTTGTTATCGTTCCTGACTGGAGAAGACGGACTGTCCTTGAGAAGGAACTTGCACTTGAGCTGAACGGATTCTTCTACGTCCTGCCCGGAAGCTTTTCGCCGTATCTTTCGAACCCCGAGAGCCCGCAGCACGTACGGATCGTTCTCGTCGACGGTCAGGTCCTGAAGCTCCCATGATGAATTGACGCTTTCCGTTTTTTCGGCCGCCAGCACTCCGTTCTGCTTCAGACGACCCGCCATCGCGATTGAGAGATCCGGATCCAGCATCCGAAGAAGCTTGTTGACCTGCGTTTCACGCGTAGACTGTTCAACTTCGTAGAGGGCTGTCAGGAATTCCTTGACCAGGTATTTCTTGTCGGTGGAGGTGGGCGTATCGGGTGCAATGCTGACGGTTTCCGTCGAACCGTAATCGCGATTGTTAAGTTCGATTACACGACCGGAAGACTTATCGACCACAATGCGATCGGCTTTGCGAAGCGACAGAAAGATATTGATGCCGACACTGAGCACGAGAATGATCAGAAGGATCCACACTGCTTTCAAGAGCGATGAGATCGTCACCATGTCTTCGGGGTCGCGGGTTATATAGAACGGTGTTTGAGGGTCGTCCGCCGCTCCGTCAGATGCATTCGATTCAAGGATTTTTTCTTTCATCATTTTTGGGGGCGGGTCATACGCCTCGGATGTCGCATTTGCAAACGCGATGCCAATGCGAATTGGCGAGACGTAACGGGTATTGCGGGGACGACAGGTTTTTGGTGGAGCAACATCGAGCCAATTTTGGTGCAGAGTCTATCCAGCGGCATTAAAAATAAACCACGTACTTGTTCAATGCC